>DASXTZ010000203.1:0-7288 GCA_036505135.1 Ignavibacteria bacterium | reverse complement strand
AATCTTATATGAGGGAGAACTGGAACCAAAATCCGCAAGTGTTAGAAGATAATGATCAGATCTATGGAAAAATAACACACCAAATAAGCAGTAAGGTGTTTTATGAGGTTCAGTTCAATTATTTTAATACACAAGCAACTCAGCAGGACCCTAGACTAAAAGAGAACCTATTCTGGTATGGTGACCCTGCTCATGTGCCTCAAATATCTATCCCGGGGTCAAGAGCAGGTTTTGATAATTATGGTTTATTTGCACTTGAAGGAAGGATCAATAATTTTTATCAAAAGAAACAAACACAATATTATGAGGGCAGCTTCAATATTTTAACCCAATTGAAACACAATGAGCTTAAATTAGGCGGAAATTACAGGTATCATACCATAAGATTATATGAAATTTCACCCCTTGTACTTGCTCAATTTGCAGCGCAGTATCCGGATAGCCTTAATACGCCATTCTTTAGAACTTATGTAGATAATCTGGTAGGTACAAACTATTTTGGGTATAACTTTACAGGTACTGAAAAAGATGATGGAAAGCTTTCAGAAGGTTCCGTTGATGGTGCTAAGCATCCTGTAATAGCTGCACTCTATCTTCAGGATAAAATTGAGTTTAAAGACTTTACTTTAAATGCAGGTGTAAGGCTTGACTATCTTGATGCTGCCTCATGGAGAATAAAGGATATCAATAATGTAGTCAAATTTGGAGACCCTCAGGCATTTGACATTGAAGACGTTGAATTAAGTAGTGACAAGGTTTATTCTGTTAGCCCAAGGCTTGGTTTCTCGTTCCCCGTTACCGAAAAAACAATATTCCATGCTCAGTATGGCAAGTTTATTCAAATGCCGCAGTTAGAGCTTTTGTATAATGGTTTTGGTAACATGAAATATTGGATCAACATCGGCGGGTTTGCCGGAACTTTTGGAAATCCGAATCTGGAACCTGAGAAGACCACGTCTTACGAGATTGGTTTAAAACACCAGATAGGTGATAAACTTTCGGTTGATGTTACTGCCTTTTATAAAGAAACCGAAGACTTAATTGGAATTAAAAAGTTTCCACAGGAGCCTTCTGCAATTCAGGTTTATGCAAATCAGGATTATGGAACAATAAGGGGTGTTGATGTTGCAGTTGATTTCAGAAGGACAAGCAGGCTTGCATTTTCAATTGCTTATTCGCTATCATATGCTTCCGGAACCGGTTCTGATCCTAATTCGTCATCTACTTCGTATTGGTTAGGATCCGAGCAGCCTAAGTTCACTTCTCCATTAAGTTATGACCAAAGACATACAGGGACGCTTAATCTTGATTACAGGTTTGGGCAGACAGATGTCCCGAAAGGTTTCTGGGGAGCAATTCTTTCCAGGTTGGGTGTAAACCTGTTATATTCATTTAACAGCGGCAGACCTTATTCCAGAAAAGACCCGTCGGTAAATCCGCTTGCTTCAACCGGGGCCGGAGCTCAGCTGCGCTCTTCAATAAACGGTTCATTTGGTCCATGGAATCACAGGCTCGATTTAAAGATTGATAAAACGGTACCTGTATGGAAGCTTAATTTTAATTTCTATGTGTATGTTATAAACGCTCTGAATACAAAGCTTGTTAATGAGGTTTGGCCCGGAAGCGGTGATCCCGGAAATGCAGGTTATCTTGCTACTCAGCAGGGAATTGACGTTGCCAATGCCTATGACACTGATGCAGACCCCACGACAAGCGCGGAAGAATTCAGGAGGCTTTATAACTTGAGGACTATGGAAATTGATAACTACGGACCCCCGAGACAAATAAGGTTTGGTATTAAAATGAATTTCTAAATTAACAAATGAGGGTGCACATAGGCTTGATGCTTATGTGTGCCCCATTTTTAATAATATTAAATTTTAGAAAATATGAAAAAATATATTACAATATCGTTAATATTAATAGTTTCCTTGATGATGTTTGCTTTTAAAAAGGATGATCCAGCTCCTACTAATAAGGTCATAAATCCTCCGTATCCTCTGGCAATATCTAATACAACGCTTGATGCAAATACGATAAACACGTGGTTCAGAACTAACGGATCGTTTAACTATGACCCGTTTAACGGAAATAATCCGGGGTTTGAATGGCCAAAAGGCTCGGGAAACCATGCTCGATTCGCATCTGGTCCGTGGATAGGGGCTAAAGTAGGGAATGATACTCTTGTAGTGATTACCGAATATGCATTTGAGTTTTTAAATGGTTATACCGATAATAATGGCCAGCCTCAAGGCAAAGATGACCCAGTGTACAGGATTTATAAACTCACAAGGGGTGTAAATGATCAGGATAGGCAAGAGTGGCCTAATGCTCTTCTCGGAAATTCCGACCAGGGTGCGCCCGTTTATTTTGACTCGGCTTCAAGTTCATGGAAGCCTCTGGATCTTGGTGATCAAACTATATTTTGCCGTTATACTGATAGCTACGCTGAATCACACACAGTAGTAAATGGTTCAACATTACCTCTTAAAGTGGATGTAATTAATACAAATTTCGCATTTGATGTCAATGGACCGCTGGGGCAGATTGCTTTCAGTGAATTCAAAGTAATTAACAGAAGCAATAATGTGTGGAACGATGTTTATCTCACTGCATGGACAGATGACGATTTAGGAGGTGCAACTGACGACAAAGTGGGAGTTGATTCTGCCTTAGGACTAGGATTTACATACAACGGTAGTCCAAGTGACCCCGTTTATGGGGCTCCGCCACCTGCTGTAGGGTTTGACTTTTTCAGAGGTGCTATTTTGCGTACCAATGATCCAAATGATACAGCTTTTATTTGCAACGGAACCCAGCCGCAGGCTCTCGTTGGATACAGGCAGCTTGGTCTAAACGTTTTTAACTGGTTTTCAAATACTGCTGACCCTGCAAATGGTAATCCGTCAACTTTTAGAGAATCATATCGGTATATGTCCGGATGGAAAAGAAATGGTACACCCTTGATTCATCCAAACGGATACCAGACAACATTTATATATTCTGGAGACCCTGTTACAAATACTGGATGGATCCAGCCCGGCCAGGATGACCAGAGATTTATGCAGTCTACAGGTCCTTTTGTTATGAATCCCGGCGACACTCAGATTATTGTTATAGGCCAGATTATTGCAAAAGGTTCAAGCAATATAGGAAGCGTTTCAACCCTTAGAACTTATGATGCCCTTGCTCAGAGAATATACGATAACTGCTTCCAGGTTCCCCCCGCCCCTCCAATTCCTCAAAAGAATTATTTTGCACCCGGGAATGGAAAGATATATATATCATGGGATGATATAGCAGAAAGAACAATAATTCCAAATAAATTATCAACAGGTACCTACAGGTTCCAGGGGTATAATATATACCAGGTAAGAAACGGAACAAATGGAACGGTACCTACCGATAGAACTTTGCTGGCTACATTCGATATAAAGGATACAGTTGGAAATATATTTGACAGTGTATTTGTACCTGAATTTGGAACCTTTGTTTACTATGTTGTGCAGAATGGTTCTAATAACGGAATAAGCAGGTATATTGTAATTGATAAAGATAAATATACTAACGGAAGCTTAATTAACGGATCTCCTTATTCATTTAGTGTTACAGCTTACCATTTTGATCCAATAGGGGGACCTTTCAGCGCACCGAAAGTAAATGAAAGCTCTATTGCCGGCGGTTTAATAACAATTATACCGCAGCGACTGGTCCAGGGGACTGAAACGTTTTATAATGTGGGAGATACGATTTCTACTAACAGACATGACTTGGGGGTAATGCCGATTGTAATAGAACCGCTAAATGTATTAGATGCTATTTACAGAAGTACTTTTGCTACTTTGAATAACACATTGGTTTGGAAACTAACGCGAACGATAGGAGGCAATACAACAACCATATTCCCAAATAACTCGGATTTTTCCGGTTCTCAGGATACTGCTCGTATACGTGATGGTTTAATGTTTCTTCATCAGATTATTAGTGATTCAGGTGTTGTTAAAGACCCGGATGACCCTCTTAAATTAGAAGCAGGGGTCAATCTAAAAACAAGATTGGGCGGCTGGACATATAACCCACCTCAAAATCAATGGATAACCGGACCTGATACTACTACAGCAAAAACTGCAAAACTCTATGGCTCCACAGTAAGGAGAATATTTGATAGCAAAACTATGGGTCTGGCATTTCCGAACACCGGTAACTTCAGGGGTTCCAGAACCAGAGTTATAGCAAACGGCACGCAGTTTTCGCCGGTAAATGGAATTTTAAATGGTGGTCCCATAAGAAAAATAAAGATTCGCTTCGGTCAAAATCAACTGGCATACAGGTATGCTTCAAACGAGGGAAATATTTTACTGGGAGATACCGCCAGGTTAAATAATACTCCCTATAAGGATATGGTTAATGTTCCATTCCAGGTATTTGCAGTTGATGACCTTGATAGCTCCGGTGGAAGTCCAAGGCAGCTTAATGTTGCATTTATCGATGCAGATGATGACGGCATATGGAACCCTGATACTACTAAGCTGGGTAAATATCAAATTACTTATATATTAGCATCTTCATATGATGCTAATCCCAATCCGGTTTATACTTCAAAAAATCCTGGTTTTGTATCGCAATTTGGTGCAATGGATATTATGTATGCTTGGGTTCCGAGAGTAAGGGTTATAAATGGTGCTCCAATGACTTATACGCCTGGTGATGAATTAACCATTTATCCATATATTATTACCAGGGCAGAATTTGTTCCCGGTTATTCGGTTTATTATCAATGGGATACAAAAGGTAGTATAATAGGCAGTAGTACTCTTGCTACCAATAGAAATGATATTGAAAATGTGAGAGTTTTCCCAAATCCTTATTATGGGCAATCTCGTCTGGAAATTGACCCAGTGAATAGATTTATATATTTTTCGAACCTGCCTGCACAGTGTACTATATATATCTATTCTCTAAATGGTGTCTTGATAAGAAAAATCCAAAGGAATTCTACTGATCCTAAAAATTCATTAGAAAGATGGGACCTTAGAAACCAGGATGATGTGCCTGTAGCAAGCGGCATGTATATTGCATTGATAGATGCTCCGGGCATTGGAACGAAAGTTCTTAAGATGGCCATATTTACTCCAGAGGAAAGAATTGATACATTCTAACTTAGAATTAACATTTAAACTGCAGCCGCAAATGTGCAGGCTGCAGTTAAAAAATTTTAAAGGGTATTAATATGAAAAATAATTTTATACAAAAACTTTTTGTAATAACAATAATTCTCTCTTTAGGTATTAACGTTTTCGCGGGTCCCAGGAGTAAAAGAGGTTTATCTGCTGCTCCGGAACTATTGATACCGGTTGGTTCTATTGGAACGTCATTAAGCGGTTCAAATCTTTCCAGTGTAACTGGAGTTGAGGCAATATACTGGAATCCATCTGGATTGGCAATTATGGACTTTAAAAGTGGTGAGGTTATGTTTTCTCACCAAAAATACATTGCAGATATAGATGTAAATTATTTTGCAGGCGCATATAAATTCGGGTCCTTGGGTAACGTTGGGGTTTCGGTTAAAGCTTTGGGATTTGGAGATATCGATGTTACAACTGTTGATGCCCCTGAAGGGACTGGCGAAACTTTTTCGCCAACGTATCTCACATTAGGGCTAACCTATGCCAGAGCAATGACCGATAGGATTATGTTTGGAACCAATGTTAAAGTTGTTACCGAAAAAATAACAAACGAGAGTGCGGTTGGTGTGGCCTTTGATTTCGGATTACAATACATAGTAGGCACTTCCGGTTTGAAATTCGGAGTTGCATTAAAGAACTTAGGCCCAAGCATGAAATTTGACGGACCGGATTTGGAAGGGTTTTACCAGCCCAGCGGAACACCTGGAGGGACAAGGAATGAACCAAGGAGAGTAACATTAGGTGATTTTGAACTACCTACATCGTTATCGTTGGGGTTAAGTTATGATTTAAACGTTGGCAAGAATAATGGAGTTACGTTCAGTACGTTATTCCAGAACAATAGTTATTCTCCTGATGACTATTCTGTTGGGCTCGAATATAACTTCAAAAAGATATTTTATTTAAGAGGTGCGTATAATTTTGATCAGGACTTTTTTGATTCTGAAACAAGAGATGATAGGTTATTTGGTCCAACCTTTGGGGCAGGATTAAAATATACTTTTGGAGGTATTAATGTCTCTTTTAACTATGCCTATAGGTATGTTTCTAAGAGTGCACTTTCCCAAAATCAGTATTTCACTCTAAATTTAGGATTTTAAGAAAAATATATTAACCAAAAAGGACAATCGTTGACGGTTGTCCTTTTTTTATTACCAGCTCCAAACAAATGTTGAAATTACTTAGAATTTTCCTCGTATCATTACAACTTATCGTATCCTTAAATTTAATTTCCGGCGATAATTTAAGAGTTGATGCTGATTACTGTGTCTATAAATATAATGAGAGTTCCTTGATCGAATTATATTATTGTTTTTATACCTCTGATTTAACATTGCATAAACTTGAAAATGAATCTTTTGAAATTGCGGGTTTGCTTGATGTTACCATTAAAGATAATGATTCAAAAACAATAGTAGAAAAAAGTTACAGAATCCCATTTGAGATTCGCGACACTTCGGCCTTTGCTAAGGAACAAAAGCTTCTGGGTCAATTAAATATAATACTTAAACCATCTACTTACAAATTAATGTTGAAGGCTAAGGATTACTATGATACATCAAAATTTTCTATTATAGAGCAAAATATCGAAGTCAGCGGCTTTGACACAGATAGCTTGCGCTCGAGCAGCTTGCAAATTTGCAGTGATATAGAAAAATCTAATGATTTAAATAGTGTTTTTTATAAAAACGGACTTGAAGTTACTCCTAACCCCTCAAAATTATTCGGGAATAACATGCCCAGTCTCTTTTATTATATAGAGTTTTATAATCTTAAAAAGATATCAACAAATTTTTACAAGGTAAGTTTTCAAATTAGTAAAGATGATCAAATAGTTAACAATTTCACCAATAGCTATACAGTTAAAGGAAATACAAAAGGTGAATTTGGTAAGATTGATATATCCAAACTTAATACAGGCAAATACAAATTATTATTATCAATTAAAGATTCTTTGAATTTTTTGAATTATGAAACCAATAATTATTTCTGGGTTTATAACTCAAATATAGATACATCCGGCATTTCTGATGAGTATGGTTTAAGCGAATATCCAAATATGTCTGAAAAACTTGTGAATGATGAAATAGATAAGATTAAAT
>DASXTZ010000202.1:0-3827 GCA_036505135.1 Ignavibacteria bacterium | reverse complement strand
ATGTTTATTGTACGTTCTATTCGTTTATCAGGGATTAACCAAATAAGCGCAACAAGAACATAAATTGCACCCGAAATCCATTCATTAAAAAAGGTTAAAATTATAGCAAGGACATAAAGAACCGGGGATATCTTGCCCTTTAAATCCTTTCCAATTGCTTTTGCCAGCAGTGAATCCTTACCGTGCCTGCGGAGAATTATCGTTTGCAAAATATAGTATGCTATTGCCGCCAGCAGTAAATCGACTCCATAAACTGCAACAGGCAGCGGTGCAAAATTGTTTTCTGCCATCCAGCCGGTCACAAATGGAACTAACGATAACCAAAACAGCAGATGCATATTAGCCCATAAGATTCCACCGCTTACTTTTTTTACAGTATGAAGCATGTGATGATGGTTGTTCCAATATATAGCAAGGTAAATGAAGCTTAAAACATAACTTACGAAAAAGGGGAGTACAGGCTTAAGAGCTATAAAATCTGTTCCATGCGGCACTTTAAGCTCGAGAACCATTATTGTAATAATGATAGCCAGTACCCCATCGCTGAATGCTTCTAGCCGGTTTTTGTTCAAATCAATATTTTAAGCTTGTACGGCAGGCTTCTTAAATATTTTGCTGGCTATCCACGAGAATAGCCCTAAAATAATTCCAAATATTATACCAATAACCGGTCCTATAAGCAGCATCATTAATCTGGGGTGGCCTTGTAGAGGCATATCAGATAAGGTCATAAGGAAATCGGGGTGCATTGCAACATATTTGCTGTAAAAAAGAATATGGATAACTGTTATCCATACCGAATTAAAAATACTTACCATGAATCCATGAAGAAAGTATTTGCCGGTCGCTTTCTTTGCAATAAAGTAAGCACAGATAACGAATATAACAAACCAAACTATCGGTTCAATGTTAGAAGGGATTACGAAAACTGTCGCAAGGGCCATCGCAAGGCCGAAGAGAGAGAGCTGAAAAATAAGTTTCCAATTCATAGAAAATATTTTTATTGTTAATTAAATCTTTTCGGCTTAAACTACTTCTATCCCCAGTACAGCATCCCTCAATTTTCCGTTGGATTGTTTGTAGAATGGCACACCAAGTATCCGGTAATTTTTTACCTGTATATCGTAGTTTATATTTCTTACAGTATCTGATTTTTCAGCTTCAATAGAAAGGAATATAAACTCCGCAATTTTCTTTGCATCTTCCTTTGAATAGTTAAATCCGGTCATCTTAACGTTATATTTTTGAGGGGAGGCGACAGGATTTTTCGTAGTGAAGTTTACCCCGATATTTTTCGCTGATTCTATTGTCATCCAGAAAGAGGGGACATAAAATAAAACATCGCCCTCGGTTTTGTTTGAGCCGCCGAACAGGTTTGATACCCACCCGCCTGATGAATCACGCGAATGTATCTTAACATAAGCATCAACAAGCCAGAAACCTTTATAAACAAGCTCGCCCTGTCCCTGCACAAGCGGCTTTGCAAAGTTTATATCAACTGCCCGAAGCTCATCGTTTATAATTTCCCAGCCATTGCCGCAGCTTGAGCAATAAACAATACTGTCGTTAACTTCAACTGTTAACCCGCTGTCACAGCTCTTACATTTTACTGCTATTAATTTAAAATCTTCCATTTTTAATCCTGAACCGATTAATCGGGTGAAGGATCTCCTTCACATTAGAGTTTATTTATGAAATTTTATTTCTATATGCTTTTTGCAATAAGATTCTTCCTGCCTGCAGCCTTGGCTTACTTTAGGAAGCAGGCAGGCGCATCGCTCAGAATTTGCTTTATCTTCTCAGTAAACTTGATGCAATTCCAACCACATCGACGGTATTAGTAATATTGCCAATGTTAATTGAAGAAGCCTTTTTTCCGCCAAACATTGATTTCTTCGGCGGGGCCACAATACCTGTTCCTTCTTCTACCTCACCTCCATAGCGGAACTTCTTATATCCCCAAACTATTGCTACTATCCCGATAATAAATGCAATGACATAAACAGCTAGCGCCCCCTCGAGTGAATCCCCATCACCAACAATTGCAAATATTCCGAAAAATGTCATTAAGTATGAACCTACTGCAGTCCCGAATATGCCCATAACCGCGCGGTAAAGATTGTTCCCGGGCGCCTTTCCATAACATATGGTTCCGTCTTCACCGTCAACAATAACCTGGTATGTCCTTCCCTGGAAGATATATCTTACAACCCAGAGAGGATAATAAACTATAGTTACATTGGGCCTTACCAGGTCATTGTGCTGGAAGGTAATTTGGTCGACGCGAACCGAGTTTACCGCCTCTTCCACAAACTGTGCTTTTGCATAATCTGTTATCTCTTTTTCAGAAGATATAATATTAAACAGCATCCCCTCGCTTTGAAGCTCTTCAAAATTTGCCAGCCGCATCTCATCGCCTGCTAGATTTACTTTTCTCACACCCAGCTCGGCAACATCGCAGGCAGCAAAAGTTCTGTCAAACGGCTGCTGGATTTTCTTCTCGACGTCAACATAATATGTAGTTGTTCTTCCGTTAACTGTTTGTGTTCTTCTTTCTTTGCCGAATACCCAGCCGATAACATCTGCTCTCACACGCCAATAAGGAATGTATGTGAGGAAAGCATCATCAAGCTTTGCCGCGCCTTTCAACCCTCGTGCTTTTGCAAATCCCTTACCGAGCCAGTTAAACATGTTTTGGATAGCAATATTGCGCTGCACCTTACGCGGCACATAATATTTAACTACTCCGTCGATGCCCTTGGTGATAAGAAGCGTTCCGCAATATTTACAGTTGAAGGTTTTAACGCCCTCTCTTAAGTCCTGCTCACCGCTGCATGCGGGACAGGTTACTCCTTTTAATACTTTTTCCGCCATAATGTTTTTGTCACCCTGACCCCGAGAGCTCGGGGGAAGGTCCTCATCATTTCTTATTTATTGTTTGTTATTTATTATTTGGATTATACCTTCTTCGCTATTATATACGCCATAATAATTAAAGGAATGGAAAGTAATCCAAATGCAAATACTTTAAAAATTTCTGCATTCAGCAAAAAATCACTATCTCCCAGAAAATAGGCTATAATATAACATAAGATACTTGTTAAAATAAATCCCGCAATGCTCAAACCGAAAATCACCCTGAAAGGCATTTCACTCTTTGCAGGATATAAATTTGCATAAACCTGCCCTGAAGAAGCTTCTACCAATGCCGTATAGCTTTGGTTATTGAAATTGTAAGTAAACCCGTAAAAAGGTATGTGCACAAGGGCCGCTTCGGATACTGTATTGAGGTCAGTGCCGGAGCTTTGCAGCCATTGCTGGGCGGAATCATAAAGCACATCAGGCTTTACAATTTGCTCCTCAGCATAATCTTTGCTGTTATAAAACTTTAAGGCGCCCGCAGGGATTTGCAGCTTCTTTATCTCTGAAACTGATGTGCTTGCGGCGGGCTGTAAATGTATTTTATCTCCTGAGCTGTCTTTGGTCTTAAAGTACCAGACAGGGAAATAATAAAAATCACTTTTAACTATTTGCGCTTTCGTATCGAGGTCTTTAACAGTATGGTTTCCTGCCATCCACCTTTTCAGGTTTCCCTCTGCTTCGTTTGGCTTGAAGTTGGAATTTATAAGATAATGAAAAACTACTTTTCTTTTATCAAGAAATAAAGCTGATGCGCAGAATGGACAATCAATAAAAGTTTCATCCTGCTGAACAGTTACATCAGCACCGCATTGCGTGCATTTTATTTGCATGGTTTTTAGAGTGCGTCACCCTGAGCTTTAGCGAAGGGTCTCATTTTCCGAAAAATCTTTGCATTAATGAGATTC
>DASXTZ010000201.1:0-1529 GCA_036505135.1 Ignavibacteria bacterium | reverse complement strand
TGATACTTACGGATGGATACTTTTCAAGCTGAAGGATTATAAGAACGCTGCTATATATATTGAAAAAGCAATTAAGTTTGGCAAGAATGCAACTCTGCTTGACCATCTTGGTGACATTTATGAGGCATCGGGAGAAATTGTTAAAGCTTTAAAAGCGTGGAACGAAGCTTTACAAATAAGCCCCGATGATCAGAATATTAAAAACAAAATTGATAAATATAAATAACTAATCATTAACGCAAACATATGAGTGATAACTTACGAAAAGTAATTATTATTGGTTCCGGCCCTGCCGGCCTTACAGCAGCACTTTATACAGCCAGGGCTAACTTAAGTCCCCTTGTGCTTGAGGGTTTGCAGCCAGGCGGACAATTAACTATAACAACAGACGTTGAAAATTATCCGGGTTTCGAGCATGGAATAATGGGTCCCGAATTAATGGACATCATGCGCCGACAGGCACAAAGATTCGGTGCCGAATGCCTTTTTAAAATAGTTGAACGGGTTGACTTTTCCCAAAAACCCTTCAAGGTATATACCGATGTTGACGTACACCTGGCGGATACAGTAATAATAGCAACCGGGGCTACTGCGAAATTGCTGGGCCTGATTTCTGAAACAGAATATATGGGCTATGGGGTATCTGCATGTGCAACCTGTGATGGCTTTTTCTTTAAGGACCAGAGAATAATAGTAATAGGAGGCGGTGATACCGCAATGGAAGAGGCAAACTACCTCACTAGGTTCGGGAAAGAGATTTCCATAGTCCACAGACGGGCTGATTTCCGGGCTTCAAAAATTATGTTGGATAGAGCCAGGAACAACCCAAAAATAAAGTTGATAACTGATACCGTTCTTGAAGAAGTGATTGGTGTGAATGAAGGAGGTAAAAAAAGAGTAGTTGGCGCAAGATTAAAAAATGTTAAAACCGGTGAAAGCTATATCCACGATGTTGAAGGAATATTTTTAGGCATAGGGCATAAGCCTAACACGGAAATTTTTAAAGGCCAGATTGAGCTTGATGAAAATGGGTATATCAAGACTAACAAAGAAAATACTAAAACCAACATTGTAGGTGTATACGCCTGCGGGGATGTTCAGGACCATTATTACAGGCAGGCTGTTACTGCAGCAGGCTCCGGCTGTATGGCTGCAATTGACGCTGAACGATATCTGGAGTCTTTGGGGGAGTAAACGTCAACTGTCATTCACGCGAAATGGGTCCCAGCACAATGAGGAGCAATCCAGTTTTTAGCTCATTCTTAGTTCTATTTTTACTGCCGAAAATTAATGAGTATTGTTATCATTACTCTTATTAAACAATAAAAATTTCGGGTTTGACTTAACCTGATTCATTAACCAATGAATGGATTCCCGCCTGCGCGGGAATGACAATGTGATGGAATGAGCTTTAAATATGCAAATATTGCCTTTAACCTGCCTATCAGTTCCACATTTACTTATTCTATTCCCGATTCATTAAAAGATGAAATAAATATCGGTGCACGTGTTCTTGCTCCATTTGGCAG
>DASXTZ010000200.1:0-3733 GCA_036505135.1 Ignavibacteria bacterium | reverse complement strand
CTTAATATTACTTCCTCATCAATAGGCTTTAAAGTGCGAAGATTGATAAGCCTTACCCCCAGCCCTTTTGATTCAAGCATAATCATGGCTTCATAAGCCTGCCTTAAAAGCATTCCGTAGGTTAAGATCGTTATATCGGTTCCGTAGGAAATTGTTTCAGCTTTTCCGGTCTCGAAAATTTCATTGTGTTTTAAAACAGGCTTAAGGTTGTTATATCTTATATAGAACGGAGCATCGTCAAGCAGTACCTTTTTCAGCCCAATCAGCATGTCCTCTTCATCGGCGGGGCAAAAAATATTTATTCCGGGAATTCCGCGCATCAGCGAAATATCTTCAATCGCCTGGTGAGTAGGGCCGTTAGCTTCCGATAAAAAACCGGGAACAGCCCCAACAAGCTTGACGGAAAGCCTGCCAATACCTATATCTGTTCTAATAAATTCAAAAGCTCGCATAGTAAGAAATGTTGCCAGCGCATGTGCGACCGGAATCCTGCCTCTTAATGCAAGGCCTGCTGCGACACCGATCATAGTTTGCTCCGAAATACCAACATCTATAAATCGTTCTTTTATTTTATCAGGAAGATTTCTTATAGCAGCCCGGTTTTCAGCTGTTAACACCATAATTCTTTCATCTTGCTCTACAAGCTGAAGGAGCAATTCCTCGTAGTTCATTATTTTTATCTTACGATTAAAGTTTCGGAAGTGAGTTCAGCTATTCCATTGCCGCGAAGCTCTTTAAGCAGGGCTTCAATCTCCCTTTCGGAAAAATTGCAGAACCATCTGTCGGCTCTTGCCTGTATGCTTGGCAAGCCCTTTCCCCGTAGTGTATTGGCAACTATTACACTGGGCTTATTTATTTCAAAAGGAACCTGTGAAAATATTTTTTGCATTTCATCAAAGCTGTGTCCGTCTATAGAACTGGTTGCAAGTCCGAAAGCTTCGAACTTATCTATTAACGGTTCAAGGGGAATCAGCTTTTCAGTTTCAATATTTGCCTGGAAATGATTTCTATCAACAACAATCACAAGGTTATCCAATTTATAAGCGGAAGAAACAAGGCAAGCCTCCCATATTGAGCCTTCATCAAGCTCGCCATCGCCAACAATTACAATTATTTTATTTTTCTGTTTCTTCAGCTTGCAATCGATTGCAACTCCGATAGCAACCGAAAATAAATGCCCCAGTGAACCCGAATGAAATTCAATTCCCGGGATGGAAGTATTAGGATGCCAGTAAATAGAATCATTGGTCTTTAAGTGATTAGCTAACCTTTCTTTTTCAATAAAGCCTAGCTCTGCAAGTGTTCCATATAGAGCAGGCACATCATGCCCTTTCGAAAGAAAAAGATAATCGCGGTTCGGGTCGTTAAGATTATCTTTTGATAAATTTAAAAATTCAGAGTAGAGATAAACAATTAAATCGGCGCAAGATAAAGAGGCCCCAATAAAACAACCGCCATTTCCTGACATTTTTATTATGTGTTCACGCACACGGTATGCAAGGCTTTCAAGCTTCATTATGTTGTCTCTTGATAGATTACTTACCATATTGATTTACTTTATTCACAATCTGTGTAATACTGTTAATTTACTGTTTCCTGTGTTTGATCAGGTGTTATAGTTTTTAAATCATTAATATGATGCCGATACCAGTTAATACCGGCATATTTGTAGTTTATTTGTTTTATTCCCGGTTTTTGCTCAAGCAATGCAAGGATATCATTAAGTCCAAAGAAAGGGTCATCTTCATAAAGCTCTTCGTAAACAGCTTTTATAAAATCATAATCAGCCGGATAATCAAGCGTCCATCTGTGGGACATGGAATAATTCAGCCCAGTTTCCCATTCAACATTTCCTATACGGAATTTGTCGGGATTATCCCATATATATGGAGTGGTATGTTCACGCTCAAAAGGTTTTTCAGCTTCCTTCCACGCTCTTTCAAGTGTTTTCATAGACATTACTTCAACATCATTGCCATCCGGATAAGTCGGCGGGTGAAGATTGCTGACAAAATCATAATTATCCTGGTTCTCAATATAGCAGTCAACAACTTTATCAATTATCGAAGGGTCTATTAAAGGACAATCCGAAGGGATCTTAACGGCAATATCCGCACCTAACACGACTGCTGATTTAAAATGCCTGTCAAGCAAATCGATGGGATTACCTCTGAAACATTTTATATTATTTTGCCGGCACAGCTCAAAAATTACATTATCTTCTTCTTCGTCGGTTGTAGCAACAATAACATTTTTACCATATTTAGAATATTGAACACGCTCTAACATTAACATCAAAACAGTTTTGCCTGAAATAAGCTGAAGAATTTTTGAAGGAAAACGCGTGGAGCCTGTCCGCGCCTGAACTATCACAGCAATATTAGGATCTTTTTTCATTATGCGTTTGTAACAGCGCCAAAATATTGTCCTTCAGGGACATCATAATACTTTCCGGCATTCGTTATTTCCTCTGCAGACCGGCCGGTGAATTCCATAGAAAGCTGCTCTGCATTGAAAGGCCTGCCCTCGATGATGATACGGCAAACGTGTGATATGTTTAAAGCTGATTTACCGCTGTTTTGAATTGGCATCATTTGTTTTAGCTCATTTAAATCAAAATCAGAATAAACTTCTTTACCAAGTGCCAGGCCTATGTAAACTACCGAAGAATATTTTGTTACCAGGACATCACAATTAGCAATTAAATGATTTGTATTGCCATAAGAGAAAACGAGCGCTCCAGGAGCATATTTATTTATTTCTTTTATAGCCCTGTTGTGATTTTCGTTAGGATGAAGCTTAAATATCAATTTTCTCCCATCAGCAATTTTCAAAGCATTTAAAATAAATTTTTTCCTGTTTTCCAGCTTAAACGTTTCCCTGGCATCAGAAGTTGCAGCCAGCACATAATTTTTGTGAGAGAAATCATTTTTCAAAAATTGCTTAACATTATCGAAGTTTGGTATTCCGGATATAACAAGCTTATCATTACTTACTCCTTTTCTCATGAAATGTTCTTTATACCCGTACGAAGCAATACAAAAAGCATCATACGAATCCGATAAGCCCGTCGCAGCAGTACTTGCAAGATACCGGGGAAGCTTAAGAAGCCTTACAAGGTAATACAGAATCGTTTCGGGGTCGGTCATACCTTCCTGAACAAGGATTGTTTTTTTACCTTTAATATTTTTTTGGACGACAAGGTCAGAGCAGGTTACAATTAAATCATAATTATGCTGCCTGCCTTCAAAATCAAGCTTAAGATTTTTTTCCGAGACAAATTCTATTACCTTTTGCTGGAACGGCTTTCCCATGACGGTAAAATCAAGAAAACCATAATTGTGCAGTTTTTTCAGTAGAAAAGAATCACCATAGTAGGGAGTAAAATAGCAGTCGTAGTTTGTAAGGAATTTAGAAATTTCATACATCATAGTGGTCTGATTGTTAGACCCGCAGATGAACAATATTTTCTTTTTGTTAGCCAATGATACTATTTAAGCAAAAAAAACAAAAAACTGTGAGGTATTTGTTAAATGTACATTAAATTAGCATTATCATTAGTTTATAACACAGTTAAGAATAATAAAGTTTAATTAAGATTTCAAATAAGTTATTAATTATTATGAAAAATGTTAATATTATAAAATTTTAATAAAAATAGCTATTTATTTGGTTATTTCCCTGCTTTCCATTTCCGAATTTAAAGCCTTAAGGACTTCATCATGCATTAAAC
>DASXTZ010000199.1:0-2121 GCA_036505135.1 Ignavibacteria bacterium | reverse complement strand
TTTCCTTTATAGCATTCTTTATGTTCAAATCCAACCACTTTTTTAATATCAGCAGCTTTTTCTGTATATGATTGCGGATTTGATTCAGGTAAATAAAATAAAATTAATAAAGCCGTAATAACCGATAAAGCTGCCGTCAATATTACAGGAATAAGCTCGCCATAAATTGTTGAGCCGACCAGCCCTGCAATTGCAGGCCCGGCAACAAAACCAAGATTTGATGAAACTGACATTTTGCCAAAATTTTTATTTCTTTCCCTTTCACCTGTAATGTCAGCTAAATAAGCATTAGCAATAGAAATGTTCCCGCCGGTTATACCGTCTACCGCTCTTGAAAGAAATATCAATATTAAGGGAATTGTCAGGGTAAATGCACCCAGCATAGGAAGGTTTAGCCTTGTAACTTCGGTTATTGGTATAAGGAGTGCTGCAAGAAAAATTAACCATCCTGCAACAGTACCCGCCTGGCTTAAAAATAATATTTTTTTCCTGCCGTAAATATCTGACCATCTGCCGAGTATCGGCGCGCCAATAAGCTGGAAAGCTGGATAAACAGAGCCAATTATTCCGTATACCATTGCATTGCCTCCGAACTTTGTTACAACAAATACTAAAAATGGAAGCACAATGCTGAATCCAAGCGTGCTAATAAAGTTAACAACAAGCAAAGGGAATAAAGAAGTATTTGTTTTGTTTGCCAGAAATTTTATTTTATGCGTTCACGGAGAAAGGCTATATAATCGGTCCAGGGAAGTTCGGTGTACCCGGCGCTGCGCAGCATGGTTATTAACTGTCCCCGGTGGAAGGATGAATGGTTAACTACATGCTGAACTGTGTCTGCTATTTTGTTTTCATATTCCTTGCCATCCATTGTTTTATATTTGAATTTTACGCCGAGCTCTGCCTCGGTCTTATCATCAACAAATACAGCGAATCTGCTTGAATGCTCAACAAACTGCTTGAAGAAATCATGATCAGTGCCGGAAAATTTTTTGCTCGGCCAATCAGTAAAAGAAACTCCTTTCAGCCTGTTATACCATATCACCTCGGCATCCCATATATGGTAAACGGTTTTACGGATACTGTTAAAGCTGCTTAATATTTCCTTATCAAGCATCTCGGGATCCAGCCCCAGTAAAAATTCTGTAAACTTAGCATTTGCCCAGAGATTGTATTTTGTGTAGCTTTCCAGCAGTTCTTTCATTGATTCGGCTTTAATAAAAATTAATGTTTTACAAATATAACACTACAAATTAAATCTTAGGCCTCCTTGAAGGGTCAAATAATTTGGAGCATAATCATACTTACCTGAAAAGAGAAAATTGAGATTTCCCTTCAAGATCATATCACAATACCTATTTATTTTTATTAAAGGGCCCGTTGCAAAGTAAATCCCGGGGGATAGTGTTGATTCGTTATAAACTTCAGCGGAAACTCCTAATGATGATGCATAAATTTTATGAGAATAAATCCCTCCCCCGATTTCAATAAAGGCTGTTGTGCTATTTTGGTTCATTAAAAAACGAGAGCCTCCAGTAAAAGAAAAGGATGAAGCCTCAAGATTATGCGCGTTATATATAATTGGATAAATTTGGTTTGAGTTTGCGTCAATTAGAATTTCAATTTTTGAGGATATCTTATAAAACATTTCAAGACCGAAGTCAGAACCCCAGTCATAATCAGCTTTACTTATAAATTTGGGACTATTTACGCCGGCAAGGAACGCTGCACCTAAACCTAATGTATTAATTTTGTTTTTACTTTTTTCATTATTTTTTGTGTTAAAAGATATTCCTGCCGCTGCTGATACGTATGTGAATAAATCTCTTTGTATTGAAAAGGCATTAACTATCCGTAATTTTAAAATTAAACTTGTATTATTTTCAACGCGGAATTCTTTACCCAAAGCACCAGTAAAGGCAAAACCAAAATCAGGATCTGAAGAAAACTCCGGGTAATAATTATTCCCGGTATATTCATGTTCAATAGTAATAAATTTATATTTTCGTGTGACCATTAAAGCTCCAAATGTAAGTTCAGCGAAGTAAGGGCTATAGTTCTCAAAATTAAACCGGGGGCCAACTGTAAATTCAACAATGTCAAAATGTTCATTACTTTTCG
>DASXTZ010000198.1:0-4286 GCA_036505135.1 Ignavibacteria bacterium | reverse complement strand
TTAATAGTTCTGACCCATTGAAGTTAATAGAAGAAGAGCTGAAAAAATTGTGGTCAGATGAAAAGAAGAAAGTTATCTGGAATTTAATGATTAAAGTGGGAAAAATTTAGTTATCAATAAAATGATAATACAGCAGGGCTCCAAGTCCTATTTGAAATACTGCTAATGAGACACCTCCTATAACATCATATTTTTTCTTTTGGTCAAGCAGTGCGGGGTCACCACTGGATTCAAATTCTTCATTCTTATCGATTGCAAGAGACTTAAAATAATATGCCATTATAGCAGAAGTAACTGTTATAGCAGTTGAAATTATTATCGGGACTATTTTTAGCCGTTTTTGGAATGAAAATGATTTATCCTTGAAAACAGTTTCTTTCTTAATGCTTCTTCCGGTAAGAGAAACCAGTTTAAATGTTTTATTAACGTATTCTTCATTTTCAGAAGGGGTATATACCATATCAGCATAACCTTCAAGCTTTATTTTAATTACCCTGCTTTGCTGAGCCATGCCCCATCTAAAGTGCATGGGTGTTTTGCCAATAAATTCATTATTCAAATAAATGTCTGCATTCTGCGGTATTGAATTAATATAGTTATAATCTATTATAAGAGAGTCCTCAGACTGAGCCAGTGACTTCAACGTAACAAAAATGAATAGAAATAATATTTTATTGCTTCTTGATTTCAATTTCTTTATTCGTAAAACAATAAATAGTGCGGTCTGCGGCTACAAATAAATAATCTTTCCAGACAACAGGCGTAGTTCGGGATTTATTCTGCAATTCGGAAACCCAAACCATTGTTCCGTTTTCTCCGTTTAGGCAGTATACATGACTGTCAAAAGATGTGCAGTAAATAAACCTTCCTGAAGTAACCGGAGAAGAGGTTATTGTTCCATTAGTGTGAAAGTTCCATAACAGCTCGCCGTCATTAATGTTTAAGGCATAAACATTTCCGTTAATCCCGCCAAATATTAAGCTTGATTTTCCGTATATGGTTGAGCCGCCGGTAATTTTCGTTTTCATGTTTTGTTTCCAAGCAATCGAGCCGTCCATAATGTTTACTGCATAGTAATTAGAGTCATCTGCACCGAAATATACTCTTTCATCATAAATCAAGGGAGTGGAAAAAACCGGAGCATCTATTTTGATTTTCCACAATTCTGAACCATCAGTCGTACCGATACAACAAAACGAACCTTTATCCGTTCCAAATAAAACTTTGCCGTTTGAAACAGCGCATGTAGAGTGGATTAACTCACTGATAAAATATTTCCATATTTGCCTCCCGGTTGCTGCTTCAATTTTATACTGGTTCCCATCCAGGGAGCCAAAGTAAACATAACCATCCTGTAAAACAGGTGACGTTTGTATGTATCTGAAATTTTTCCGCCAGTTTCGCTTGCCTTCCCTAAGGTTATAGGATGCAACAGAGTATTTATCATCGCCTGCATAAGCAATAATGATATCATTTCCTAAAACCAAAGGTGTTGTCCCTGCGTCTTTGCCAAGAAATCCAAGTGAACCTATTTTACCGCCCGAAGTTACATCAATGCTTATCATTTCACCAGCCAGCGAGTTAACAAATACAACGGCATCTGCAACTGCTATCCCGTTATAGCCAACTCCCCCTTCTATATCATAATCCCACATTTTTTGAAGAGGAGGCGCCAGCTCAAAGTACGAAACATTTTTTTGCTCAGGCGAACCTCCTGCCATAAGCCAATCACCCTCAGCAAGTACAATTTCCTGGGAAACCTTAACCCCTGAGCAGGAAAAAATAATAATACCTAAAGGCAGGCCTAAAAAAAGGCCAAGAAGGGCTGAACTGAAAAATCTGAGGCTCATTTCAACAATATCATTGACCTCGTTTGTGAAAATCCTTCGGAAAAACATCTATAAAAATAAACTCCCGAAGATAAATTTGAACCGTCAAAATCTATCGCATAAGTTCCGGCTTGTTTATAATTTCTCATATAAGTTTTAACAATCCTGCCGAGGATATCATATATCGACATTGTAACATCCTGATTTGCAGGGACATTAACTTTTATTTTTGTAACCGGATTAAATGGATTGGGATAATTCTGATATAGTTTAAAATCTTTTACAATCCCCGAATTACCGCTAATTCCCAGCGGGGGCAAAATAGTATACCACGCACTCCTGCCGTGTGTCCATACTACCAGCTTTCTTGTGGCCTGATGTAAGGTCAGATCATGGCAGGGAACATTTGATGGAATTCCGGTTTCAAGCACAAACCATGAAGCTCCATAATCTGTCGTGGCCATAACTCCCACATCGGTCCCTATATATAAAGTACCGTTAGCGGCTGGGTCAATAATTACATCGTTTATTGGTGCATCAGGAAGATTACCTGAAATGGAAACCCATGAAGCACCGTAATTGGTTGTACGGAAAATGTGAGCACCTGTTGAGTCAACTTTATAACCTGATAGAGTTACATAACATACATTGGCTGAATCCTTATGAATTGTTACTCTGGTTACCCAGCGGTATGATAAGCCGTTAATTATTTTAGTCCAGTTGCCGCCGCCGTTGGTTGTTACCCAAACATTTGCATCGTCAGTTCCGCAATATATAACATCGGGGTTGCTTTTTGCAACGTCTACGGTTGTAATTGTACCAAGATTCTGAACATGCCCGTTGGCCAGATCAGGGCTAATGACTGTCCAGCTTGCCATGCCATTGGTTGTTTTGTGTATCTTATAAGTTCCGCAGTAAAGTGTTAAAGGGGTATTCTTATCCATAACATACGGAGTCATCCAATTTGAATACGTAAGATCCAGGCCCGAAGTAGCGCCTAAAAATGAATTGCCGCCATTGGTTGACCTGCCTAACCCGCCATTTTGTGAAGATGCATAAACATTCATAGAATTATTATAGTCAACAAGGCAGTAAAACCCATCTCCACCATAAATACTCTGCCAGCTGCCAACAGGACCAGTTGTTCTGTTTGTGCCATTATCCTGGCTTCCGCCAAGAATTGTATTCGGGTTATTATTATCTATATCCCCTGCATAAAATTGTGTTATAGGAAGTGTATTGCTTGCAAGCCATGAAGTTCCGCCATTGGTTGAATAGTCTATTCCACCATCGTTACCCACAACTATTAAATTTGTATTCGAAGGTGCAAATGCTATTGCATGCTGGTCAACATGGGAAGTGGCAATTGTTGAAAAACTCGTTCCGCCATTATTAGAAAGATGCATGCTAAGGCCGCCGCAAATTACCATATTCGCATTCCCGGGATTTACTTTGCACGGTCTGTTGAACCATGCATAGTTTGAAGATGAAGCTACCCCGCTGTTTATTAATGACCAGTTTGTCCCGCCGTCAGTAGTTTTATAAAGGCCTCTTGAATTACCGTTAGCATATGCGGTGAGAGCATAAACTACCTGTGAATTAGAAGCGCAGATATCCAATGCAACTCTTCCTAAGTCAGAAGCATTTGAGGGAAAACCGCCGTTAACAACGCTCCAGCTTGCACCGGCATTAGTGCTCACATACAAGGCTGTCATGGGACCGCCGTATTTAATATAATCTTCCCTTCTTTGCCTTTCCCACATTGCACCGAATATCTTGTTAGGATTTGAGGGGTCTACAACTACATCAATTGCACCTACAGAATCAGAATGATATAACGATTGTGTCCAGTTAGCACCGCCATTAGTCGACTTATAAATTCCCCGCTCGGTATTTTTGCGCCTGGTTGAGCCAACAACTGCTGCATATATAATTTGAGTATTAGAAGGATTAATGGAAATATTTCCAAAGCTATATGAGTTTTGCAGGCCTATAAAGATCCAGCTTACACCGGCATTTGTAGATTTATAAATTCCGGTTCCGGGATAATAGCTTCTGAGTGAATTATTCTCACCTGTCCCGCAATATATAACATTTGGATTTGCAGGGTCAATTGCTATGGCACCTATTGAGGATGTGTTCTGATTATCAAAAATACCTGTCCAGCTCTGGCAGAAGTTTGTTGATTTCCAAACACCGCCGTTAGCAGTCCCAATGTAAACGGTTTGAGGATCTGTTGGATGAATTGCTATTGTAGTTATTCTTCCTTCAATATTGGTTGGCCCGGCAAGAGTCCACGTGGCTGAACCATCAACATCAAGAAACGGCATTTTTTTGACATCATTTATAGCTTTTTCGTGTGCCCCTTCAGGGATTTCAGCAAAAGGAAAAGCACGCTGTTTTTCAAACCATTCATCAGCCGGTGCATCAGGTATAAAAGTAAAGGCTTTGGATGAT
>DASXTZ010000197.1:0-6106 GCA_036505135.1 Ignavibacteria bacterium | reverse complement strand
GGCCTGCACTGCAAGATTTGCAACCTCATCCCTCAGCTCATTAAGAGCGGCTACTTTTTCTCTCTCAATTTCTGTTTTAGCATTGTGAAGCATTCTTGCTGCATCGTCGTGGGTTTTATTAATAATATCATTTCTTAGCTTTTCAGCCATATCTTTACCTTCGGCTATTACTTTGCGTGCTTCCTCATCTGCTTTTGCAAGAAGCTCCCTGTTCCTGGCAAGTAACTTTTCAGATTCCTGCTTTAGTATTTCGGCCTTTTCAATTGAATCCTTAATACCCATTTCTCTATTTTTGAGTGATTGCAAAAGCGGTCCCCAGGCAAACTTCTTTAAAATAAAGACAAGAAGAACAAATATTACTATTGTCCAGATCATAAGACCCGGCTCGACCGAAAGAAGAGTATCCTTCTTTTCATGAGTTTGTGGCTCTATAAAGAGCAAAACGCTATAAATATTCGCTAAAAAAATATTAGCTATGAACATAATAAATCCTTTGTTATTTTTTTTACTTTACCTGCCTGCTGCAGTCAGAGAAAATTCAATCCTGCTTCTGGCGGGATCTGTATTATTTTCCATAAAGAAGGAAGCAGATAACCAGCGCGAAAAGAGCAACCCCTTCTACAAGAGCGGCAGCAATGATCATAGTAGTCCTTATATCGCCGGTAGCCTCGGGCTGTCTTCCAATTGCTTCAAGTGCCGATGCTGCAAGGCGTCCTATACCGATTCCTGCTCCTATAACCGCAAGGCCTGCGCCTAAACCTGCTGCTAATTGTGCCAAATTCATATTGTATTTGATCCTTTCTTAATTATTATTTTTGTTTTTTGTTTTTATAATTTCTAATTCGTTCATCCGGATATTTAAAATCAGAAATCGACAATGCGAAATCCGCAATTACATTAATGTTCTTGTTCTATCGACATACCGATAAATAATGCTGAAAGCATTGTGAATATATAAGCTTGAAGCAATGCTACCAGTATTTCAAGTAAATATATGAAGAGAGAAAATCCTATTGAAACGGGAACTATTACATATCCCAGCGTAAAAATTAAGCTGATGAAAGCTAAAATAACAATGTGTCCTGCTGTCATATTTGCAAATAGACGAATGGCCAATGCGAAAGGTCTTGTAAGCAATCCGAGAAATTCAATTATAGCCATTATCGGGAGAACAAAAACAGGAACCCCCGGGGGAATTAAGCCCTTGAAATATCCTGCAAAACCGTTTTTCTTTATGCCATGGAACTGCATCATGAAAAAGGTTACAAGGGCAAGGGTTGCAGTGACATTAATATTTCCTGTTGCAGTATGCATAAAAGGAATTAGCCCAAAAAAATTCATCATCAGTATGAAGAAAAACATAGTAAGGAAGAAGGGAAGAAACTGCAGGCCAATTTTACCCATCGAGGGCAAAATTATATCATCTTTTACGAATAAAACTACAAGCTCAATAAAGTTTCCTAACCCTTTTGGATATTTTCGCCTGCTGTTAGCCGATGCAGCATAAACTAAGATAAGTACCAGCAAAGATGCAACAATTAACATCATTAATACATTTACGGTTATTGAAAGGTCAACTGTAAGGCCGCCTATATGAAAAGGTGGTATCTCTAATAATTTATGATCGGAAATATGTTCAATAATCCAATTGTCATTTTCTCTTGGAGCTTCATTTGAAAGTTTAGAAAGTGTATCTGCCTGAGCAACTAAAAAACCGGTGAGAAATGTCATTAATCGAAATACTTTAAATTATTGTTCTAATCTTGTTAATCTTTATTTTCAGAGGTCAGTGCTGTTTTGTTTTTATGCAGGTGAATTATCTCTATTGAAGTAAAAACAATGTAGAAAAAAAACACCGAGCCAACCACAGATAATTCATCCAGCTTTGCAAAGTATATTAATATCAGGAGCAAAATTGCTATGAACATCATTCGTAAGCCCATAGAGCCAAAAACAATAACCATAAAACTTTTTACAGACTTATTAATAGCAAGCGTGTTGAGCTTATAACCTATTAAAGCGTTTAATAAGGCAATAATGTAACCGCTAACAATAGAATAAACCTGTAAGTTTGTAGCGTAAATGGAAACAGGGTAAATACAGAGTAAAAGAATAATTAAGCTTACAGCAATAACCTGGTTTACAAATCCCAGGCCTGAAACTTTCGCTGCAGCCATTATCTAAGGGTAGTTTTCTTGTTGAGCACTCTCAGCAAATTTACGAATCCCGCAAATGCACCGAAGAAAACACCTATTATTAACAGAACATTACCTGTATTCAGCCATTTATCAAGAAAGTATCCAATACCTGCACAAAGAACAATTGTTATTCCATACTGAAAAGCATATTCTGCATAAACCCAGGCAACTCTGTAAGACCTTGCGACTTTTTCCAGCTCCGACTCCCTGTCCTGCTGTGTATCTTTTTTTTGGCCGGATTTGCCATTATTGGTCATCTATTTGCCTGTTTTTAATGGAATTAGCAAAAATACTCAAAATTTTTTGCAAAATCAATTTAAGAAATGAGTAGGAAAGAGGTAGTAGAGTAAATGTTTTACAAACAAATAGATACTAATTTCTTAGCCATTCCGAGGGGTTTAAAGGAATTACATCTTTCCATAATTCGAAATGCAGCATTTGGCCTTCGATGGTTTCACCTGATTTGCCTATTACCTGGTTTAGCTTAACACTGCTTCCCGGCTCTACATTTGTCTCGCTTAAAGCTGCATAAACAGTTCTGAATCCGTTTCCATGTTTTACAATGATGCACTTTCCGTAATAAGGAAGCTCTCCAACTAAAGTTACCGTTCCTTCCGCAACTGCATAAACTTTTGAACCTTTGGCAATGGAGTAATCAACACCCGTATTTATTGAAATTGTATTTGTAGATGCATTGATGGACGAACCAAACTTATTTAAGACAAGGCCGATATCTACCGGGAGGTTTAAATTACCTTTTGATTTGTTTAAATCCGCTGAATCGTAATTAAGCCTGCTCGCTTTTGAGCTTTTGAACTTATCTTTATTTTCCGTAAAGTTATTCATAAAATTAGTAATATTATTAAGATGCGATTCGTATCTTCGGATTCTTTCAATATTAATATTTACATCATTTTCTATAGTTTCTTTTTCTGAATTAAGTTCTTTTAATTTTGCCTCAAGAGCGGCTTTTTCATTACGCCGGGATTCAATGTAAAATCTTTGTGAGGAAGTTGAAAGGCTAAGCATCTTCTTCTTTTCATCAAGAACAAATTTTTTGCTTTTCAGCTCACGAAGCTCCTTTTTCCTGTTCTGCGAAAAATGCTGTAAATACAGGTTTCGCCTTATGTATTCATTGGGAGATTTGGATGAGAACAGCAGCTCAAGATCATAATTTTTGCCATGCTTATATAAATTTAATACTTTCTTTTTAAAGCTTTCCTGTATGCGGTCAACTTCTTCAGCAAGATTAATAATTTTAGCCGTTTCACTCGCAATTTGTTCAGTGGTCATGTAAGTCCGGTTTTCGTAATCTTTCAGAAAGGTTTTAAGATCATTTACCTGTGCCTCAGTACTATCTGTTTTTATTTTTAATTCATCAAGTTCAGTTTTATAATTATCAACAAGCGTATTATAGCGTTCGACCTGTTTTTCAATATATTCAGCCTGTCGTTTTTTATCGTTAATAATTTCCTCGTAAGTGGCGCCTGCGAATAAAAGTAACAAAGCAAAAAGAACGACATATTTGCTACTCATTAAATTCATTGATAAATTCTGCCTTACCATTCTTTAAAAGGCTTTTAAACTAGATTCCCGCTTTCGCGGGAATGACAATTGTAACATTAATTCCATTTAATAATCTTGGCTGATTTTGGTATCTTCATCTTAAATGATAGGTCTTTTTTGTTTATTTCTTTATTTACGTACTCTACATATACGGTTTGGCTTTTTTCCGGGTTTTTTATCTTTATGTTGTTAGGGAAATATACTTTTGATGTGGCCAGGGATTCTTCCTGATAATTGCTGTAATCAACTTCTATTAATGATTTATTTTCTTTGCTGATAAGATTATAGCGGTGTATCCGGTAGGCGGAAGGCTCGATATAAAACTTTTCAGTGCCTTCTAATTTGATATTCTGTATTAAATAATTATCGTTTTCAACATCGGCATATAAAGAATCGTTATCGCTGTCATTAAAGCTGAAACTGCCCGTAAAACCGTTTATCAATTCATCAAATGATACTTTTATTCTTAATATAGCTCCAATATTAATATCGGTGCTTGGCCCTGTTATTACCTTATTTTCCTGCACATTATAATAAATAAATTCACTTCTTGTTATTAATGCATTTGCTATAGAAATGCCAAACGGACCTTCTATTTTAACGAGTACGGTATCAGGTTTTTTAATTCTCAGCTCAAGCCAGCCTGAGCCTGAATTTTCAGGTGAATCAAATGAAATGTTTCCGGAAGCTTCCAGGCTTTCTATTACTTTTGAGTTTTGATTGACACGTGTTTTTATTTCTTTCACGGAAACAGGATCAAGATCAACCGGGCTTTTTGAACCCGTGCATGAATAAAGAATCATTGCGGCTGAAGAAATTAGTATTAACAATCCTTTTTTCAAAGTTAATTTTTGCCGGTTTCTTCTATGAAGCGTTCCAGAATATTTTTTGTAAAAGGGCTTTGTTTATCATTCATTCTTTCGGGATGCCATTGAATTCCCAATAAAAAAGTTTTGCCTTTATCCTCCCATTCAATACCTTCAATAATACCGTCAGTTGACCTTGCAGAAATGATGAGCCCTTCGCCAATACGGTCTATTCCCTGGTGATGTGAGCTATTAACTTTCCCTGATGATTTACCGATGACTTCTTTAAGCAAGGTCCCTTCCTTAATGTTTACATCATGATAACGATCTTCGGTATCATTTATTTTTGTGTGGTTTACGCCCCGTATTGTTTCAATATCACTTAAAAGGCTTCCATTCAGTCTGCAATTTACAAGCTGCATGCCCCGGCATATTGCAAGCAGGGGCATACCATCTTCAAGCGCAAAATCAAGCAGCTTAAATTCAAAACCGTCCCGCTCGGGGATGTAGTCATCTCTATTTTTCCCGTTTTCCCAATCAGCATAAAACTCCGGGAAAATGTCTACTCCTCCCGTTAAAAGCAAAGAGGTGCAGGAATATATGCTATCAAAATTGTTTTTCTTCCAATCAAGAATTTCATACGGATAGCCTGTTTGTTCTACCCAGCTTACATAATTAGCAAACTTACTGTTGCTTTTGGATATTCCTATTTTTTTCATACCAGATTGGCTACTTTATCCAGATGAGAAAATAATGCTTCGTGATTTCGCGTAATTTGCATTTTAATTTTAGCATAATAAAGAGGATAATTATACAATAATTGCTTATATAAATTATCTGATTTTGTTTCCATCACAAATTCGGAGTTTTTTAAGCGGACAAAATCTTTTTGTGTGGTTAATAACGCACCAGCCTTTTCATTTTCAAACGCTGAAATAATTTTTGTTAAGTCACCTAAACTATAGTTATGGTGATCTTTGAATATAATTAATTTAGCCGAATTTATACCATTATTTGCCATCATTTTTATAAATGAGTCAGGGTCTCCAATTCCGCAAAATGCCACAATCTTTTTTCCGCTTAGCGAGGCATCATCGTTATTAATATTAACAAAATTCTCTAACACATAATTACAAATAACTGCAGTTTGATGTCCGAAGTTCTGCAAGATCTTTGTTTCTCTGAATTTTTCGTTAATTACAACAACATCAGCACGGATTTTGTTCTTGAGGGGTTCTCTTAGTTTCCCGCCGGGTATCATATATCTGCCTTCATTGCCATCCAGGATGACTATATCTAAATCTCTTGCCAATTTTCTATGCTGAAAGCCATCATCTATTATTATGACCTCCGGTTTGAACTTTGCATGTGCAAACTTTGCGGCTTTAGTTTTATCATCGCCAACTATAATTAAACCACGGCCATTCTTATTTTTAAGATTTTCAAGGAAAAGAAATGCCTCATCTCCGAAATTTTCGGTAGTAAGAGGATGCCTCTGGTTATTGTAGCCAAGCTCAACAACTTTAATATCATCGT
>DASXTZ010000196.1:0-6678 GCA_036505135.1 Ignavibacteria bacterium | reverse complement strand
ATATTTATTTTCTGGCAAGAAAAGGGCTGGTGATAACTTTATTTTTGATAGGCGCAGGGTTATCAATTGATAAGATAAAAAGCGTTGGATTGAAGCCTATTGTTCAGGGTATAATACTATGGTTTTTGATAAGCATTATATCTCTTGTTGTAATAAGGCAAACAATATAAAGGTAAAAATGGTGATTTTTATAAGCGGTTCTATTAACTCCGGTAAAACTACGATTTCGAATCTCCTCAAAAAACAAATTCCAAATACATCTCACATAGAAATTGATGATTTGCGTTCATTTATAGGTTGGATGCCTCTTGAGCAGTCTATACCCATAAATCTTGAAAACGCTGCATCAATCATTAATAATTTTACAAGGAAAAATATTAACTGTATAGTATCTTATCCGATAAATAAAAATGAGTATGATTTGATAATTTCTAAGCTTGAAAAGCCGAAGCGCATTTATTTTTTTACCCTTGCGCCGGTGTTAGAAATTGCTCTTTCAAAAAGAGGGGAAAGAGTTTTAACTGAAAAGGAAACCGAAAGGATCAAATACCATTACTTGACGGGTATTAATCATCCGGGGTTTGGAGTAATAATAGATAATTCTAATCAAACAGCAGAAGAAACAACTGATGAAATTTTGAAATATATTAAAATAAAAAGTTGATTGAAAGATTAGGCCTGGCTTATCAATGCTAAGGTATCAACACTACTTTTCCTATAACTTTTCCTTCAGCAATCAATTTGTGCCCTTCGGCTGCATCTTTTAAATGAAGTTTTTTGCCGATATGTGTTTTTATTTTACCTTCCGATACGAGCTTTACAAGCGATTCAAGCTCTTCTTTTTCGCCCAGGTAAAGCCCCAGCAGGCTAAGGTGTCTTAAGTAAGTTTGATGCAGGTTGACCGTTGTTTCCCTTCCTGTCAGAATTCCGCAGAACAATATTTTCCCGCCCTTTTTAACCATTTTAAAATTTTTGGGAAATGCCGCAGGGCCAACATAATCGAGGACCACATCGATTCCTTTTCCCCCGGTAAGCTTAAGTACTTCGTCATCAATTGCCAGTCCGTCCCTGTGGTTAAAAATATGTTCAACTCCCATTTTTTTCAGATGCTCTATCTTATGCTCGAATCCTGCCGTTGCAAAAATTTCCGCCCCTATATTTTTAGCAAGCTGGATTGCAATAGTACCAAGACCGCTGGTTCCGCCCCAGATAAAAAATGTATCGCCTTTTTGCAGTTTCCCAACAGTATGAACTGCATGATAAGCAGTTAACCCTGCAACCGGCAGGCAGACAGCGTCTTCAAATGAAACATTATCGGGCAGGTGAATCAAAGATGATTCAGGTACAGCTGTAAATTCCGTATATGAGCCTAAGCGGTGCATACCAAAATACTGCCAGGAAGGAGATAGGGCTGCTCTGCCTTTACTTACCCATTCATCGTCGGCCTCAACAGCCAATGGCCATGAAACTATTCTATCGCCGGTTTTGTAGTTTTTTACCTCACTTCCTGTTTTGGCAACTGTTCCCGCAATATCTCCCCCCAGGATATGCGGAAATTTAAGGGTTAAGCCGGGATAGCCGTTTCTTATAACTAAATCGGCCCGGTTTATTGAAGTTGCATTAACATTAACAAGTACTTCATTTGGCTTTATTCCGGGTTCGGGGAAATCTTCTTTATATATTAGCTTGTCAAGTCCCCCGTTTTCATTGAGTATTATTGCTTTCATCCTGCAAAATTACCGAATCACATTCAACCTTACAATATATTTATTAAATTATGTTACCCTTTAGTTAAAATTCATATAATAATCAATTGCCGAACTGAAACTTTAAAGCTATTTTTGAATAAACAATTTAACTATTCTTCCGGCTAAACCGGAACCGAACAATTTTTTGGATTTTTAATAATGGATTCCCACTTGCCTGCCTGCAGCAGGCAGGTGGGAATGGTAGCATCACCAAATAATGAAAAAAGGCACATCATACATCTGGATAATCGGTCTGCTGTTAATTATTTTAATCACAGATGCATATATACACATAACTGAATCTCCTGTTCCAATATGGCAAACCCAGTGGTTTTTATGGCGTATTCTGGCTCTTGTTTTAATTATTGCCGGCCTTATATATTACTTTTATCATAAAGCAATTGATAAAAAGGAAAAGGAATTTGAGGAGTTTAAGAGAAAAATAATTGAATCACAGGAAAAGGACTGGAAGCTTATCGCCGGGGAGCTTCACGACAGCGTAGGCCAAAACCTAAGCGCAATAAATATTTTTCTTCAGCAGAACATAAAAAAAATTGAGGAAGGCTATCACGACAGCGAGGCGCTGGAACAGGCGTCTAATCTTGTTTTAGAGACGCTTGATGAGGTCAGAAGAATATCTCAAAAGCTTTATCCAAAACAAATCGAACGCCTTGGGCTGACAATTTCACTTCAGGCAATGATTGAACGTCTTGCTGCTGCGACGGGAATTAAATTTAAGCACAATATTGAAAACATTGATCTTTTCTTATCAAAGGAAAATGAAATCCAGTTTTTTAGAGTTATCCAGGAAGTACTAAATAATATTATCCGTCATGCTGAAGCTAAAAATGTTACGTTAAATATCAGGAAATCAAAAATATTTATTTTGACCGAAATCGAAGATGATGGAATTGGCTTTGATATTGAAAACCTGCCTGTAGAGGGATTTGGGCTGATGAATATAGAAGAAAGAATGAGAATACTTAAAGGAACATATGACATTAAATCAGAATTTGGTAAAGGTACGCAATTTAAGGTCACAGTTCCCGTCAGATGAGAAAAAATATTAAAATATTTATTGCTGATGACCATCATATTTTCAGAAAAGGAATACGAAGCATATTAGCCGATGATAAGACAATTGAAGTTATAGGTGAAGCCTCCAATGGAGACGAGGCTTTTGAGATGCTAAGCAGGCTTAAACCGGATATAGCGCTTCTTGATATAGATATGCCCGGCCTTAGCGGTCTTGATGTTGCCCGAAAGCTCAAGCAGAATAACTCACAAATAAAATCAATAATTTTAACCATTCATAAGGATAGAGAATACTTTGATGAGGCAATGGAGCTTGATATAAAAGCCTACGTTTTAAAGGATAGCATAGCCAATGATTTAATAGACTGCATAAAAAAGGTTAACGAAGGAGCTTATTATATCAGTCCCGCCATATCCGGCTACCTTGTAGAAAAACGGGCCGGCAGGAAAGAGCCTACACAGCTTGATAAGCTTACTTCAACGGAAAAACAAATTTTAAAGCTGATTGCACAAAATAAAACAAGCCATCAGATTGCAGATGAGCTTTTTAGGAGTATACGCACAATAGAAAATCACCGGAATAATATATGTACAAAACTGGGATTAAAGGGCCCGCATGCGTTACTTATTTTCGCGATTGAAAACAAGGATCAAATCTCTTAAACATTCTAAACCATTAAACTAACGTTTTTCTTTAGGTAGAACTACCTAGAAAATTCGAGTATTTCCGCTGATACCTTTATCATAATATAAATAATATTATTGTAACAATACAAAGGAGATTTTCACATGAACAAAAACAATAAAGACGTAAAATTTATAATCTACCAATCGCTATACATTTTTGTTGTGTGCGTGGTGGCTATTAAAGGTGCAAACCTTGATCTTGTCCAGGTAGTGGAGGATGACGGAAAACCGAAGGTATTCCTCACACCAGATTCACTTCAAAAACTTTACGAGATTATCAAAAGATCAATTATTGTTGATACTAATCTGTATGTTATAATTAAAAAGGAAGACCTTGCAAAGATGGATGAAAAAATAAAACAGCTTGTTGTTCAGCCGCAGAATCTTACTGTATCTTCGACTCCAATTTCGATCACTCAGCCGCAGATTGAACAGCCTAAGATAGAAAAGGAAGAAAAGAAAGATCCCGGCGAAATGCAGGAGATAAGAATTGGCAATATACAACTTACACAGTTTACACAGAATACACTGAACAATCCTTACGATACGCCCCTGGAAGTAGTAGGAATAACTACAATACCCCCAAAGAGCTCAAAGACATTTGAGACGGGCGGGCAGTCATCTGTGGTTATAAAGGTAGGTTCCCAATCAAAGACAGTTGAGCTTAAGCCAAATGAGAAACCAAAGATAAGTATATCAAGAATAGCCTCAATGGGCGAGGATACAAGAGTGACATACCTGCAAAGCACAACGTGTTTCAGGGTAGTGATATCTGATGATTTTCCGGGTCAGCTTGATGTAAAGTTCAATGGTCCTATAACAGTAAAGAATGCAGGGCAGAATACCTATGACATAACGATGAACGCATTTGGTTCTAAAGCAGCATTTGATAATTTTTCAGAGAACAAAGATGCGCCATATTCGACAGGGTTTACCGTAACTGTCTCGGACAGGATAGCAGGCCACAAAATAACGGGTCAAAACAGCTTTATTTTTGGTGAGTGGTAATAAAAGCAGTGAAAAGGCAAAAATAAAAAGCTATAGAAGAAAGCAAATTTGAAGGGTCGAATAGAATTCGGCCCTTTATTATTATCCTACTTCGAAAAGATTAATGCTTTATCCGCCTGTCCGCTTAAAGCGGACTGATGGGTAGGAAGCTTTTCGGGTCAACGTTCTATTCTTTGCGTTATTTGCGACTTTGCGGGAAATATTTACTAGATTCCCGCCTGCACGGGAATGACATCATAATTCAATTTTCAATCCATCATATGCCAGCTCAATTCCGGGCGGCAGCTTTGCATTAGCTTCATCATGGACTACATCATGTGTCATATGGGTAAAATAGGTTTGCACGGCATTAATGCGTTTAGCTGCCTCTACAGCTTCACCTATTGAAAAGTGTGTTTCATGCTTCCTGTATCTCAGGGCATCCAGAATAAGCACTTTTAAACCGTGCAGTTTTTCAAATTCTTTTTCAGGAATCTTGCTGCAGTCAGGCATATAAGCAAAATCTCCAATTCTGAATCCGAAGACTGTTGTTGGCCCATGTAAATATTTTACCGGAGTAATTTCAATGTTTCCTACATAAAATTTATCCGCTGTAATTATCTTTGTTTTAACGTCAGGTATACCTCCTCCTCTATAGGTATTCGGATCAAATATATAAGCAAAAGAACGCCTTATATTTTCAATTGTTTCCTTATTTCCGTAAAGGTCAATTGTTTTTTTATGAAGCTGATTTATTTGACGAATGTCATCAAGACCCATTATGTGGTCAGCATGATAATGGGTATACAGAACGGCATCAATATCGGTAACACTATTGTTTAGCATTTGCTGGCGGAAATCGGTAGAGGTATCGATTAAAAGCTTTAATGGTTTTCCGTGTGCCCCCTCCCCTGCCTGCTCCGAGGCTTCGGCAGGCAGTCTTTCCCTCCCCGAAGGAGAGGGGGAATCTGTTTCTAAATAGACAGAAACTCGCAGGCGTTTATCTTTTGGGTTGATAGAAATACATGCGGGACATTTGCAGCCTACAATAGGGATTCCCTGCGAGGTGCCGCTGCCTAAAATTATTACTTTCATCAGGCTTCTTGCTCTTCTTCTTCTACATCTTCTGCAGCAATTTTTCTTTTACTTTCTTTTTCTATAATTTCTCTTAAGCCCGGCTTTACATAAACATCATCGATACCAATTTCCTTTAAGCTTTTTGAAATAATTGAAACCCTTCGTTCGTGTTCACTCCTTGAGTTTACTACAAGCAGCCTTGACTCTTTTAAAATACAATACCCTCCCTGAAAATTCCCCTTTTCATAACGTATCTTATAGCCAAGCTTTTCTGCAAGCTCTTCCAAATCTGCCAGGGTCTGTTTAACTTCGGGATCTATCTTCTTTTTTTTCATTTCTCACCCTTGACGATATTTTTTCTGAGGGGTTTAAACACTACTATCGGGATAATTGAGTAATAGCAAAATAGTGCGATAACGGGCACTCCGCTTAAGGCGCCCAGCCTCTCGCCAAAAATTTTCAGTAATTCATCATGGTTTGGGGGATGAGAATGGAAAAGCAATGCAAATTTAATATCAAGATAGTTAGTATAAGCTTCCGCAGGAACAAATATAAAAAATAATACTGCACACATTAACAGCCAGCCGTTTTCTTTTATTTTAAGCTTTGTAGTTGCCATAAACCAGATAGCAGATACAAAAACAAAAAAATAACTGATTACAATAACGATGGAAGAATTAGAAATCATCTGGAAAAGGGCATTCTCGCGGTCAGGCGGAATAGAAGTCCTGAAATCAAATTGATCATAATTTAAGAGCTCATTGCCAACTAAAGCACGGATATTAACGCCGCCAAGCCAGAAGACGGCACCTATCAGTAAAATTATTAAAGCTATTTTGTTAGATTTAGATTGAGAGATTTCTGCCATTGTTAGCAAAAATACCTAAATATCAAAAGGGATTCAATTGAATATTTGGTGCATAAGTCCATAGAAAAATACAATTGCATTTAACTTGCATAAAATAATTATTAATATTTGAAGGTGATAAATTAAATAGAATATCAATGAAAACATTGACCTAACCTTTATCCTGATTTTTGTGAACAGCACTCTTGCATAAAACTTTTGGCAGCCACTAAATAGTCCTCCCGGAGCTTTTTATACTTTACAAATTTCATCAAGCTCAAACGGACAGCTTTCCCT
>DASXTZ010000195.1:0-1661 GCA_036505135.1 Ignavibacteria bacterium | reverse complement strand
ATTTAATTATTTCAGAGTATCGAAATTGTTAGACAACAAGTATTGATGATAGTGACTGGCGTAGCAACAGCCATTTACTAGCTTCTTTCGTTACTATACGCGTAGGCTACAACTCCCCTAATATTAACAATTGACTTTTTAACTGCAAATCATCACTTTATATTATATAGTTACCTTCATCCGGTATCCAATTAAATTTAGCAAATTGTAAATATCTTTATATTTCTTATTCAAAAACTACCATTTCATTTTTAAATTGGGTTCTTATTGCAATTTTAATTTCCGGGTCGAAACCGATTTTTGCTCAATAATAGCGCACCGGTAAGTTATTATATCAAACAAAACTATCCAAACCCATTCAATCCCATAACGAAGCTTGAGTTTGGCATAAAAAAATCAGGTACGGTGAAGATTATTATTTATGATTTACTGGGGCGTGAAGCTGCAACACTAGTAAATGAAAAACTTGCCCCTGGCACATATGAAGCTGAATTTGACAGAACTAACTACCCAAGCGGAATGTATTTTTACAGGTTGGTAACTGAATATTATAATGACACTAAAAAAATGGTGCTTATAAAATAAAGAATTCAATACGCTTTTTGACCAACAACATTGTTGGTGAGAACATCAACAATGGGGGGAAATAAAGTAAATGATACAAAAGCGGGCTAACAACCCTCTTTAATTTTTAGTTTTCAACCTAGTAAGCTGCGATCTTTTTGGCAGTATCTATCCATGACAGAAAATCTATACCCGATAGACCATGATTGATTGGAATGCTGTCTTTTCTTGCATTATACAGGAAGCATGATGTGCTATGGCTCGTATCGCACCCTCTGGTTCCGAGTATGTAAAAATAAGGACTTATGGGAGTTTGGGACACCCAGCCGGAAACAAGGTAGTATGACATTCCGCCGGTTAAGCCTCTTATAGTATAAAAGCCTAAATAAGTACTGTCTCCGTATATATCCATTGTGTCTGCATGTATTAAATTTGGTGTCGGAGGCCAAGAGGTATATGCAACAACAACGTAATATCCTGTTTGCAACCGATTAGTTCCGAAGAAAATTATTTTGCCGCTAATTGTACCAGAATCAGGTAAATACTGTGGAGGAATATTGGGATTTCCATCATCACTGCAGGAAGAAATAAATAAATTTATAGCAAGAACTAATGGGAGTAAGAATATTAAATTTTCTTTTTTCAATTTCTAATTTTTCGTTATAACCAATAATTCAGGTCTAAAACCCAGTTGTGGTTTCACTTTATTCCCTGCTCTACAGAGCGGGGCTATAGCATCTATATTAAAGGTAGTTTTATTCTTTGTGTGTTAGGAACTTCATGGCTGAAATATATGCGCTCCTTTTATTACTCCTTCTTATCTTTTTTTATCCTTCTTACCTTTTTTCTTCTTTGCTTTTAGTCCCAGCTTCTTTGCTTCTTTATTTGACAGCCTGGTTATTGCTATAGTTGCAGGTGCCTCGCTGCATGGCTGAGTTGTCGGTAAGTCCTCTATTTCAATCCAGTTATCCGGGGTGGAAATATCGTATGTGATAACATGCCACATCCCCTGCCTGCACTCGCTTCTTGTTAAAAATACAGCCATTGTGTTATTGCCTCCTTTATTGTTTTGAATTAATGTTAAGGGTCAGAATTTA
>DASXTZ010000194.1:0-6007 GCA_036505135.1 Ignavibacteria bacterium | reverse complement strand
ACAAACTTTAACTGAAATTGCAACCGAGAAGAACTCAACAGTGATCTTCCCGTTGCCAATAGATATTATAAATACTTTTATGAGAATAATGGATAAAAAGTAGGGATCAGGTTCTTAATTCTTTCTCCAGTTCAATCTTTTTGAGCTGGAGTTTTTTTTGCTCTGTTAATAGATCTATCGAGGAATCTGAATACTCATTGGATGATTTTAGGTGATTTTCGATTTCTTTAAGCTCATGCCTGATTCTACCAAGCTTAAGCTGGCTTATAATAGTTCTTGCCTCATCCATATATGATTTTTTCTTGTCCTGCAGCACATAAGAGTCGTCAAGAAGGGCTTTACCTAAAATTTCCTTCGAATTCTCATCACTGAATTCGTTAAACAGCTTGACGTGAGTAATATCTTCACCTTTATCCAATAGCATCATCAGGTGGTTTACAATTTTTGCTACTTCGGGATTATTTATAAGGTCTATTTCCAGGTTTTCTATCAAATAATCCTTTGTATTTTTATCGGTATCTACCAATATCCTAATTAGGATAAGCTCCGTAAGAGAAACAATTATTTCGCGATTATCAGGTGCAGTAATTTTTTCAGAAGACACATTAGATTCTCTTACCATGCCTTTGCTTTTTGTCCTTAAGTGATTTTCAAGCTCTTTCCTTATTATACTTTCATATATTGAAAATCTTTGTGAAATATCTTTTATATAAAAATCACGTTTTATTTCATCTTTAATTTTTCCTATAAGTCCAATGATTTCTCTGACAAACTCGGTATTTCCGTCAGGTGTGCCAAGTTTCCCGCTTTTTCTATACCTGCTGCCGATATAATCAATAATATTTATACGGTTCTGAAGCAAAGTATTAAATTTTTCGTGCCCTTGTTTTCTTATAAATGTATCAGGGTCATCACCCGCAGGAAGCTCTATTACTGTTGTCTTTAAATCATTCTCAAGTATGAGCTCAATTGCGCGCCTCGATGCATTTTGACCTGCTAAATCAGAATCATATAAAATAACAATCTCATCTATGTATCTGGATAGAATTTTTACGTGTAAAGGTGTTAATGATGTCCCGCTTGAAGCTATTACATTATCTATCCCATGTTGGTAAAGAGAAATAAGATCTAAATAACCTTCAACAAGGATTGCATAACCCTTTTGTTTAATTGAATTTTTCGTAAGATTGAGCCCGAATAGAGTTTTGCTTTTGTTGTAAATTTTTGTTTCAGGTGAGTTAATGTATTTAGCTTCTTCTGAAACATCTTCAAATACTCGTCTTCCGCCAAAGCCTACAACCTTGCCTGACTCCGATATAATAGGAAACATCAGCCTTCCCCTAAATCTATCTCTTATCTCGCTTTTGCCCAAGTCAACAAATAATCCGGAACCAAGCAAATCTTCCATGCTGAATTGTTCCTTAAGCTGAGCGAAAAGTCCGCTTTTTTCTCTTAAAGCATAGCCCATTCCAAACTTTGTTATCATGTCATCAGCAATTCCGCGCCGGCTAAGGTATTCGCGGCCGTATTCGCCGTGCCTGCCCTTTAAATTATCATAGAATATTTGTGCTGCTGTCCTGTTTATCTCGTATAAGATTTCAATTTTGTTGCGGTCTTCATCATAGACTTCGCTTTCGAATTCAAGCTGAATATTTGCTTTAGCCGCTAATTCCTTCGCTGCCTCAAAAAATGATATATTCTCTATATCCATCAGGAATGTAAACATATTCCCGCTTTTACCGCATCCAAAGCAGTGATAAACTCCCTTTTCCTGTGATACGCTGAACGAGGGTGTACGTTCTTCATGAAAAGGGCATCTTCCCATGAAGTTTTTACCTGCTTTTCTTAATTGCGTATAGCCTGATATAACATCAACTATATCAACCGTGGAAGCTATTTCATCTATTTTATGTTGTGGTATCATCATTTTAAATGTGAATCCTGAGCGAAGCGAAGGATCCCATAGATAGAGCTGTGATTTTTCTTAAGCTTTGCACTTTTTAACCGCACACCTGTTTAAACACTCTCATAAAATTTAATCCGAGTATTTTCCTTATATCTTCCTCTTTATAGCCGCGTTCGACCAGTTTTTTTGTGATAACCGGATAGCATGTTGCATCGTACAGCTCATTTGGTGAATAAACGCCACCATCGAAGTCAGAACCAAGACCAACATAATCTATACCAACAAGTTTAACAATATAATCGATATGGTCAACAAGTATATCTACGGGAGTACCTCCATTAACGGGGTTGTTTGTAAAGTACTCATATCTTTTTTTATTGAAGTCAATTAAATCGTCGGAATCAAGATTTTTCAGGTCATTTTTGTATTTATTATGAATTACCTGAACCCTGTTTGTTCCGGCATTTGGATCAAGAAATTTGCAGTAAAAATTAATCCCAATATAACCATTCGACTTTGCTATAGCTTTTATTTGTTCATCAGTAAGATTACGGTAATGCGGACTCAGAGAATACACACATGAATGAGATGCAATCATAGGATTCTTACTTGTACTTACAACATCCCAAAAAGCAGTTTCGCCTAAATGTGATACATCTATAAGCATACCGAGCTCATCCATCTTTTTTACAACCTCAATACCGAATTCTGTCAAACCTCCTTTTTTGCCTCTTTCAGTTTCATCTCTGGCGGAAACCCCAATTGCATTGCTGGTATTCCACGTTAGGCCTAAATATCTGACCCCCCGGTTATAAAGAGTTACCACATTATCCATTGAGCCTTCAACCATGTTGCCTCCCTCAGCCCCCATTAAACCACACAACCTGCCCGATTCAAGCCCTTTAGTAAGCTCATCATAGTTTTTACATAAGACAAACCTATCGGAATAATCCGCGGAATAGCTTTCCATTTCATCTATAAGCTTCATTACATATTTAAAATGCCCCGATTTGAACCTTTCCGGTACGTATATTGAAAATACCTGCACATCCAGTCCGCCTTTTTTCCATTTAACAAAATCTGACTGCGTTCCCGGATTATTTTTAGTTATATCAGCACCTTCAAGAAAAACAGGCATTAGTATATCATTGTGAGTATCTATTACAATTGCATCGTAGTGCAGATTAAACGCTTCTTCATTTAGATTTGAAAATTTGCTTTTAGATGAATCCGGTTTAACTGAACTTTTGGTATTGATTGAAGAATCCATACTGTTTTTGCCTGCCGTTTTGTTTTCTGATTCTGAAGTGAAACAAACAAATTTCAAAAAAAGTACTGCCGAAATAAATGCAAAGATGAGTATTTTCATTATGACTTTTTCTGTGCCTAAAAATCTCTTAATATTGATAAAATTTTCATTTAAATAGTAAAACAATAGATTTAAAACCTGAGAAAATACTGCTAATAAGAACCGATAGAATAGGGGACGTTATTCTTACTTTGCCTATGGTTGATACCCTTCATGCTAACTATCCTGATGCAGAAGTAGACTTTTTGGTCAATAAACGTGTTGCTGAACTTGTTTCAAACTATTCAAATATAAACAAAGTTCATGCTATTGAAAAGGAAACTGCTGGTGAGATTAAAAGAATTTGCAAAGCAAATGGGTACGACCTTGCCATAATTGTTCATCCGACCTTTAAAATATCCATAGGAGTTTATCTGGCAGGGGTAAAACATAGACTGGGTACCCGAAACCGATGGTATTCATTCTTGTTCAATATCAGACACCCCCAACATAGAAAATACTCCCTGAAGCATGAGATGGAGTATAATCTGGATTTACTTGACGCAATTAATTGTTTTAGAATAAAGGGCTTAAAGCCTTCACTTAATGTAAGAAATGAATATACTGATACGATTAAGGAAATGCTTACTATGAAAAATATAGAGCAGGAATTTATTATAATTCATATCCCATCACTCGGTTCTGCAAAAGTATGGAGTGACAATAATTTTGTTAAGTTAATTAACCTTCTTGTAGAAAATGAAAATCCAAATATTGTCCTCGCCGGCACAGAGCAGGATAAGCTTCATATAGCTAGCATCTTAAGCCAGTTTCAAAATAAAGGGAGAATCTTTGCCTTTTATGGCCTGTCGCTTAACGAACTCGCCGCCTTAATCAAGCTGTCAAAGCTTTTTATCAGCAACTCTACCGGCCCGATACATATTGCAGCGGCTGTAGGCACATTTGTAGTGGGTCTTTACTCACCGGTCAAGGTAGAAAGCCCTGTAAGATGGGGTCCGGTGACCGATAAGAAAAAAATCTTTGCTCCTGAAAAAGATGATGACTCAAGAGATGTTATGGATGATATAAAGGTTAATGATGTCGCTGATTTTATTTTAGATTTTTTAAAAAGTAAAGGTCTTTAAAATATTATATACCGGTGGAATTAAAAATGATTTTTATAGATAAACTTATCCTTACTGCTTGTAATTAAAATTAAAGCCAATTCCGAGGTCGTTATTGTGAAATGGAACAGCGTTTATTTTTATATTATTGCTGAAAACCGGAAGGAACTGATTAAAGACAATGCTAGTTAAAAGTCCGGCAGTGAAAATAGAGAGTGCCCCTGCTTGTATTGATCCCGCATCATTTTTATTCTCAGCCAGTACATTATTTTTAAATTTAAAAAACTCTTTTCTTAATGAATTAATTAGAACAGATGAGCCGGTTCCAATAAGGCCTCCAACGAGAATATCGCTGGGGAAATGCATTCCAAGATACATCCTGCCGTAACCAATAGTTGCTGCCCATAGGTAAATTGGTAAAAAAACCTGTGGATAGGCAGGGTAACGCAATGCAAACATGGTAGCAATTGTAAACGCTGTGCTTGTATGACCGGATGGAAATGAATAAGGGTCAACAGTTTTATAAACTTTGGGATATACTCCTGATGTAACCAGGAAAAGTCTAACTCTTTTACGCTGAACAATCATTTTGGTTGCGAAAGTAACACCCAAATTTACTGCTAAAGATGCCGTAAGTAAATACCCGGTATTCTCTTCGTATGTTTTATCTTCAAGTCTTCCATAACCAAACATTGATAATGGCATCAATATTGCCATTGGCTCCATTGTTTTGTCCACCATTGGTATTAAGAAATTTTTGAAGCTGCTGCGACTATAGTTGACTGCTTTGAAGATTCTAAAATCCCAGCTGTTTGAATCAAGTGAAGGAAGGGTAATCGCTATAATTTTCGTTGGTTTGCTATTCGAATCGGATATCTGAGCTTCTTCGATTACTTGTTTTAAACTGTCCGGTAATGAAATGGCAGTACTATCTTGTGCAAAAATATTTAAATTCAGGGCTAAGAGAATAATTATCAGGATGAAAAATGAACAAGGTTTTAAATACACAGGATTTTTATAACCGTTATTTTTTTCTCTTTTTTCTTTGTTTCTTTGGATTATCTTCAGGCAAAGGATACACCTTTTTATATTGCGACCAGTTGTATATTATATTGTCTACATAATAATAAGGCTCTTTCCAGTTTGCAAATACACCATTTGGGGGGTGTACGCCCCATATTTGCCTGTGCAGCGAATCATTTCCGGGTGCCAAAAGCTTCATATATTCCTTAACTAAGTTCCAGTCAAAATAATTCTCGTTATTATAATAGGCTATGCTCATTGCATCTTCAACATGACCCGAACCTGCATTATAGGCTGCCAGAGCAAATTTGTACTTGTTTGTATCACCCGCCTCATTATACCTTCCAACTAAGGTAGCGTAATAATAAATTCCGGCAATAAGATTATTTTTTGGGGAGCGATGTTCTTCAATTTTTAGTTCCTGCTCAAGCATTGAGCCTGTCCGGGGCATTATTTGCATGAATCCATATGCACCTGCATGTGAAATGGCATCCGGAATAAATGCTGATTCCTGCTTAATCATTGCTAAAATTAACCGCCAATCAAGCTTATAATAAGCACATTCTTCAAGCAAGACATCACCGTACTCAGCAAGGATTTCATCTGATGGCCCCTTGGAAAACTTTCTATTGGGATTTTTAAGTATTTTTAAAATAATTTGATTAG
>DASXTZ010000193.1:0-1638 GCA_036505135.1 Ignavibacteria bacterium | reverse complement strand
TAAACCAATCACAAAAAAGATCATTTTGGATGCATTTGAGAAAAGCACCAACGCAATAGCAGAGGTTTTAAAAAAAGGTTTTGAGACTGGAAAAGTAAGAGGATTTAAACCACATCCGGAAGCGTTTTTAGGATACATGATCGCACATGAAGCGCATCATCGCGGGCAAATAATAGTCGCTTTAAAAGAAAATGATCATTTGCCTGATAAAAAAATTCTTTATGGCTTATGGGAGTGGGGGATAAGATAATAAGCCGGTCATTTACTGGAACTAACTTTGCTATGAGTGCATTTAATGGATCAATATCTGCAACAGGTGTCTTCTGAGCTAAGTTCATGGCAACATCAAATGCTGCGAAGGCCAAGTTTTTTTAATAATCTTTCCAAAAAAATGCAGACAAAGATCAATAGCTGGATACCGGAAAAGGTTCATAATGCCATTACTACAGCCATAAAGCAAATGATACGAGGAGTTTTGTTTGGTGCAAAACATACAACAGCTGATCCATTAAAAAGTTTGCCTTTACAAACCAGAGAAGAACTGGTTTTAAAAAAAATTGATGTTTACAGGAAGACGGCTGCAGTGGAAGGAGGAATTACCGGTGCCGGTGGCTTATTACTAGGGCTCGCCGACTTTCCCATTTTAATTGGCATCAAAATAAAACTGTTGTTTGACATTGCTACTGTTTATGGTTTTAATGTTGACGACTATAAAGAAAGAGTGTACATACTGCATATTTTTGAATTGGCTTTTTCAAGCCACGAACACCGACGAAATGTTTATTTGAAAATGATTAATTGGGAGGAAAAAAGCAAGCATCTCCCGAAGAATATAAATGAATTTGACTGGAGAAATTTTCAGCAAGAGTACAGAGATTATATTGATCTTGCGAAAATGGCGCAGCTGATTCCTGGTATTGGTGCACCGGTAGGTATAGTGGTAAATAACAGGCTGATAAAAAAACTGGGTGTTACAGCCATGAATGCTTATAGGATGAGGCTCATCATTTAGCAGCAAATAAACTATTTAATTATCTTCAATAATCTCAAACCAAATTTAAACCTTGAAACCATGATCACCGTGTTACGAAAAAAAATGGCTGAAACCAATTCTCAAAGAGTGCTGGATGAAATACTGCGACAAGCTATAAAAATGAGTCGTTCTAAGCTGGCCAATATGCAGATCATAAATAAGAAAAAAAATTGTCTTGAAATTGTGACGCACCATGGCTTTAGCCAGGAGTTTTTGGAACATTTTAGTAAAGTAACCGCAGAAGATGGCAGCATTTGCGGCAGGGCGATGATGACAGGCAAAACAGTTTTTATTCACGACATTACAAAGGATAAATTATTTACCCCGCACTTGTCAATTGCCTTAAAGGCCGGTTTTCGTGCTGTTCAATCAACGCCCTTAATGACAACTAGTGGAAATCTGATAGGCATCATCTCTACTCATTTTACGCTTCCACACAGATTGACAAAAGAAGAATTGATAAACTTTGAAGCTTTTTGTCGCAATGCTGCTGATAAAATAGAAGCTTTCATTTTGAATTAAATTAAAAGCTGCTTTGCATATGGGATGCTAAGCAATTAAAAATGATAGGGTGCTGAGTTGCGGCTATGATCTTTTTTGGCTAG
>DASXTZ010000192.1:0-3425 GCA_036505135.1 Ignavibacteria bacterium | reverse complement strand
TAAATGTCTTCTCTGTCAATGGGGGTAATGAATGTTTCATTTAATTCACTTATTACTTGGTGAGTAAGGTCATCACATTTATTTTCCAGAATATGAATTTTGCTTGAATACTCGGAAATTCCATCATGTAAATCGAACATTTCTTTGAGCAGCCTTGCAGATTCAAGCACGTTTTCTGTCAGTTCAAGAAGTATATTAAAAAATTTATTCTGCTTGGGCAGAAATCTCTTGAGCATAAAATTAGTTAAGTTTAAGTTGTAATATTAAGAAATGACTGTTATTGTTAAAGAATCTGAAAAATCATTAATTTCTTATTAAATAACAGTTAAAAATGGGTTAAAAAAGATTAATTTGAAAGAGAAAAAATTTGAGTTGTAAGGTGAATTGAATGCATAATTTTAAGATGAAGATAATCAGATTGATTTACTTCAAACTATGTAAAAAATCCTTTATTTTTCAACAGTTTCATCAGTTACCATATCCTCAGGCTGATGGCGGATTATCTCGCCTGTGCAAAGGTAGACAACATCCTCAGCAATATTGGTTGCCTGATCTGCAATACGCTCAAGATTTTTTGAAATTGAACGAATACTAAAATATTCTTTTACTCTTTCTGGCTGCTTTTCAGCTGCATTTATAGTTTTCTTAAGCATATGTTTTGTTAGTTTGTCAACTTCCTCGTCGGCGGCGATAACCTCACGCGCAAGCTTTACATCTGTATTAACAAGCGCATCAAGTGATTTTTTAACCATCATTTGGGCTTTATCGGCTACGTTACTAAATTCTGCTATCATATCAATCTTTTCCCTTTTCGAAAGATATCTTGCACGTCGTGCAATATTTGCAGCCAAGTCGCCTATTCTTTCAAGGTCATTGTTCATTTTCAGAACCGCAACAACAAACCTCAGCTCTTTTGCAACCGGCTGATAAAGCGCTAGTATCTTAAGGCACTCTTCTTCAACAAGAATTTCTAATGAGTCTACTTCGTTATCCCTGTTAAAAACTTCATCAGCAAGAGCAATATCCCGCCTTTCAAGGGCCAGTACAGCTCTATGAATTTGTTCTTCAACAATGGCCCCTAGGCTGAGAACAAGCTTTTTAAGATTTTCGATTTCCCTTTGCCAGTAATGTAACATAATTTTGTAGTCGGCTTTCCGCAGAGCGGAAATCCATTTATTTTTAATTAATGATTTTAATTTTTTAATTTACCCGAATCTTCCGGTAATATAATCTTCCGTTTGTTTTTGCTGCGGTTTTGTAAAAATTAGTTCTGTTCCGCCAAACTCAATTAAATATCCTTCATAGAAAAAAGCAGTATAATCCGAAACACGTCCTGCCTGCTGCATATTATGAGTAACAATAATTATTGTGTAATCCTTTTTCAATTCATTAATGAGGTCTTCTATCTTCAAAGTAGATTTCGGGTCAAGCGCAGATGCAGGCTCATCCATTAATACAACCTCGGGATTTATAGCGAGAGCCCTTGCAATGCAGAGCCTTTGCTGCTGGCCTCCTGAAAGCCCCATCGCATTTTGGTCTAGTCTGTCTTTTACCTCATCCCATAGAGCTGATTTTATCAGGCAGCTTTCAACTATTTCCATTAGCTTAAATTTTTCCTTAACACCATGAATTCTAGGCCCGTATGCAACGTTATCAAATATTGATTTAGGGAACGGATTCGATTTCTGAAAGATCATTCCTACTTTTTTACGGAGCTCTACTACATCGTTCATCGGATGATAAATGTCTTCTCCATCTATTAGTACTTTTCCTTCTAACCTGGTTCCGTCAATTATATCGTTCATTCTGTTCAGCGTCCTTAAAAAAGTAGATTTACCGCAGCCCGAGGGGCCGATCAATGCAGTAACCTGTTTTTCGGGTATATCGATGTTAATATCAAATAATGCCTGAGTTAAGCCATAGAAAAAATTCACATCTTCCACATGAACTTTTGTATTATTTTGAACATTTACCACGTATATTTTTTCCTTACCCTGATTCTTAAAATAATTGCTGTAAGATTTAAACCCACTACAAGGAATAACAAAACTAATGCCGTTCCATATTGCATCGGAAGAATTTTCTGAGCTTCCGGGTGCTGGGTTGCCAAAATGTATAAATGGTAAGGTAAGGCCATAACCTGGTCAAAAATGGAACTGGGAAGCTCTGGCAAAAAGAACGCAGCAGCCGTTAATAGTATGGGAGCAGTTTCACCGGCCGCTCTTCCAACACCAAGAATTGAACCTGTTAGCATTCCTGGTAAAGCGTATGGAAGCACATTTTTATATATTGTTTCCCATTTAGTTGCACCAAGTGCAAGGCTTCCTTCTCTCATATATTGTGGAACAGCTTTTAGTGCTTCCTCGCTGGCAACTATAATAATTGGTAAAATCATACAGGCAAGAGTGATGCTTCCAGCCAGAATTGATGCCCCAAAATTAAGAGTTATTACAAATAATCCAAGCCCAAACAAGCCAAATACTATTGATGGTATTCCCGCAAGTGTGACAATTGCCATTCTTATTGTTTTTGTAAAGCGGGATTGTTTTGCATATTCGGTTAAATAAATCGCGCTGAACATTCCAAGTGGCAAAGCTATTAATATAGTACCCAGTACAAGGTATAAGGTTCCAATAATGGCGGGGAAAATTCCGCCTTCTGCCCCGCTTTTTTCAGGACTAGCTGTCAAAAATTTCCAGGATATTGCAGGAAGTCCATGAAAGAAAATATCAAAAAGAATATACGCAATAAAAGCCACAACTAAATAAGTGATAATCCTCATTAACCAGAATACAATAATTTCAGTTTCTTTACTTCTCATACATTCCGTATCTTTTTAAAACCCTATATGAAACAAGATTGAGGAGAAAAGTCATAAGCATAAGAACAATTCCAACCCAAAACAATGCGCTGTAGTGTGCACTTCCAAAGGTAACCTCGCCCATTTCAGCGGCAATTGTTGCTGTCATAGTTCTGACAGAGGTGAAGGGGTTCAGGCTAATAACCGGTGCATTACCTGTAACCATCATAACGGCCATGGTTTCTCCAACAACTCTACCCATGCCAAGCATAACCGCGGCAACAATACCCGATAGGGCGGCAGGAACGGTAACTTTCCACAACGTTATTAATTTGTTTGCCCCCAGTGCAAGAGAAGCTTCTTTATAAGCTGCCGGCACGCTTTTTATTGCATCTTCGGAAATTGTTATAATTGTTGGGATTGCCATGAACGCAAGTAGAACTGCCCCCGTTAAAGCGGTTAAACCTGTATTAAGCCCAAATAATCCTTTCACAGCTGGTGCAACAACAACAAGTCCAAAAAATCCAAGCACAACGGATGGGATCCCTGCAAGGATCTCAATAAACGGCTTAAGGAATTCCCTTTCTTTAGCGTTGGCAATCTCTGAAATATAAATTGCGCCTAT
>DASXTZ010000191.1:0-3057 GCA_036505135.1 Ignavibacteria bacterium | reverse complement strand
ATGAAGTAACAACTGAATTTGTAAAAAAAATAAATGAGCTAAAAAATAAGTATGAATTTTTAGTGATTGCCGATGAAATTCAATCAGGAGTAGGAAGGACAGGAAAGCTTCATGCATGTGAACATCATAATCTTGATGCGGATGTAGTTATCCTTGCAAAGGGTATTGGCGGTGGACTGCCGCTTGGCGCTATACTTGGCAGTGAACGTGTTGAGGATGTTTTTACTTACGGTGAGCATGGCTCAACTTTTGGAGGTAGTCCTGTTGCTGCTTCCTGCGGTTTGGTAATATTTGAAGAGCTTCAAAAAGGATTGATGAATAAAGTTGTTGAGCTTGGAGATTATCTGAAAACCAAGTTAAATGAATTAAAAGGAAAACTCCCCAATGCAATAAAAGAAGTAAGGGGCAGAGGTTTAATGTTAGGTGTGGAGTTATTTGCAGAAGGAGAACCTATAATGAAAAAATTATTGGATAACAATGTACTTGTCAATTACACCAATCAGAACGTAATCCGTTTACTTCCGCCTTACATTCTTACCAAAAGCGATATTGATTTATTTATTGGGAAGTTTGAAGATGCCCTGCTTTAAGCTGCTATTTGGGCTGAGAGTACAGATATTATAACAAAAAACCCGGTCATTGACCGGATTTTTGTTATCGTAAATTTGCTTTTATTAAGCGTATCCCCACTTGCGTTTGTTTTCTTCAATTTCATCAGGTGTAGGATTCTTCTTAAGAGGTACAACTTCTGTGGTGAAGTCTTCCGGCGGATGTTTTTCAAATACCTTTGCATTTAATTCAGTATCATCTGCAAATATTGGAGGTACCTGTGAATCTTCGAATATTGCCTGCCATGGACAGGCGGGTTCACATGCTGCGCAGTCTATACATTCGCCGGGGTGTATATACAGCATGTTCTTGCTGAATTCTTCGTCATCAACTTTTAGCTCATAGATGCAATCAACCGGACATACTTCTGCACATTCGGTATCTTTGCAGTCTAAACATAGTTTGGTGATAACCCAAGTCATTATTAAATCTCCATTTTAAGGTTCTTACAAATATATAAATAAAGAAAATATATTAAAATGATAATTTTTAGCTGTTTTGGTTATTTGTTTCGAAGCGGAGCTTCGAAACAAGAGGCCCTCCTCGCAACGAAGCTTTGCATCGCTAGCGATAGTATTTTAAGGGATATTGTTCCTTTTTTTTATGACCCATTCGCTTGTAAAAAGCAGTATTATAAGGAATAAAAAATAAATGTTTTCTCTTAAATTAATTCTGCTTGATATGTTCGTTTTACTGCTGATATTAGTGTTATGTGTATTTGACATAGTTTCTAACAGGTTATTTATAGATGTAAAAGTGCCGCCGGTATTATTTGCAAGCTCACGCAAGACCTCGTAATCACTTGTAGTTTGCAGGTATTCGGTATTTAACGTATCTATTGTTAACCTGTTCATATCGTTTGCATAAACAGACCTGTTAATCTCGGCTTCTGCTTCGATAAAATAATCTGACACGGGAAGCTTTCCGCAGTTTGCAATAAATTTATTTTTATCGACAGTAAAGCTTAAATCTTTAATTTTAATTCCGTTTTTATCTTTTATAATCCCTTTAAGTGATGCATCTATAGTCAGGTTATTGTTATCATCATAAGCTTCAGCTTGAATAAGAACATCTTCTGAATAATCAAAAAATTCTTTTACGGGTGTTACAATAAGCCTTTTATTTTTACTTTTACTTAAGGAAATTCTGATTGCTTTTTCAATTATCTCCTCAATTTGTTTCTCATTATCACTCTTAAGCTTCCATTTCCAGAATCCGTATGCCAAAAATGCGGTTGATGTGATATTCCCGTCCTTTCGTGTAATTAAAACAGGTTCTCCGGAATTTTTATCAACCGCCAGCGTAACAGCGCCTGCCTTAGGCTGAACACCGGAAAAATTTCTGTTCAATTCCGGAACATTTGATAAATTAAAAGTGATATCCTGCGGCAAATTATTTTGACCTGTCTTTTGGTCAGAAACACTTTGGAGCCTTACCGAACTTTCTGAGCCTGAGGGCTGGGTTATTGTAAACGGTATAATGCCTGATGCTAGCTCAAGTTTTTTGAAATCCGTATTTCTGCCCGCAAAAAATATTAACGGAATATTAAATTTTTTTGAATTTGAGTTAATATCTTCCAGCTCTCTTCCGCTGTATTTTGAAGAGGGAAAATTAAGAAACATTATTGCTGATAGATTACCGTAAATGTGCGGGTCTATATTTCCTTCATAAAATTCTGTGGGGCCCTTTAGTGTTTTCACCGTAACTTCAAAGTTATTTATGCGTTTCAAAATACTGCTCACAATTGCATTATCATAAGAGGGACCTCCGGATATAAATAGAAGTTTTATCTTATTATCAAAAAACTCAATATAAAAATCATAATGGTTATTTTTATAAGTTACTTCGCCTTCTTTATTTTCTGCAATAATTTTGTAATGATATTTCCCGGGTGTCCCCTCGGTAATTTCAAATAGTAATGAATAGGAGTTTTCCCCCTGGTTAACAGGAACCGTTTTTTCCGTAATCTGTGCTCCTTCTCTTTCCAGTCTTATTTTTATGTCATCGTTTCCTGTTCCGTAAGCCTTAACAAATACATTTACCGGTGTTTTAGTATTTATGTAGGATGTATTATTATGTGACGCAGTATATAATATAATATCTTTATCCTGAATCGAGTCACCAAGCGGAGCTGTAATAACGGGGCATGATAATGTCTTTGCGGAATAGAGAGGGTTACCGCCCATATTAAAATTACCGTCCGAAATGATGGATAGCGAGTTAACAGGCTCGTCTATCTGAATTGTCCTGAGATGTTCAATAGCGTTTGTTAAATTAGTGTGGGGACCGTTTGCCTGGAATGAATCAGGTTGATTTATAAGCTTAATATTATCAGAGAATGAAAAAACCTTAATGTCATTTCCCTTGTCAAATATTGCTTGCAGATTATCCCATGCGGCTGTATCTTTTCCATTAACCTTTAGGCTTCGTGAATCATCAATTAAAACA
>DASXTZ010000190.1:0-7647 GCA_036505135.1 Ignavibacteria bacterium | reverse complement strand
ATTTAATTTGTATCAGAACTATCCGAATCCTTTTAATCCTGCTACAAACATTTCATTTGCTTTGCCTAAATCATCCTTTGTTAAGCTTGTAGTTTATGATATCCTCGGCAGGGAGATCGCAGTTTTAGTAAACGAACAATTGAAACCAGGAACATACGAAATCCAATGGGATTCAAAAAACTTTTCTTCTGGTGTCTATATCTATAAATTAGCAGCGGGAGAATTTGTTAACACAAAGAAAATGGTGCTGACAAGGTAGGAAGTAAAAGTATAAAATTAAAAGTTAGTTATATTTATATTCTCCAATAATTCCATGAAAAAATTTATTGTATTATTAATTTTGAATTTTCAATTTTCAATTCCGGGTGCTCGGGATTGTTTTTCCCAGACGGGCTGGGTTCAGCAGACCAGCGGAACTAACCTGACTTTTTATTCCGTGTATTTTGTCAATACAAACACCGGATGGGCAACAGGTGCCGGCGGAACAATACGTGCAACAACAAACGGAGGTGTTAACTGGAACGTTCAGACAAGCGGCTCACCTTACAGTCTTACATCCGTTCATTTTCCTGCCGCATCTACCGGATGGATTGTAGGTACGAGTGCAACGATACGCATGACGACCAACGGCGGAGTGAACTGGGTATCCCAGGCAAGCGGAAATCCTGCTGCCCTCTGGTCTGTTTATTTCCTCAACACAACCACCGGTTTGGCTGTCGGCGGCACCGGAAATTGGGTAATCCGCAGGACAACCGACGGAGGTGCGAACTGGAGCGGTGCGGCAGTGGGAGCGGGAAGTCCCCTTTACTGCGTCCGCTTCATAAACCCATCTTCCGGATGGACTTGCGGCGGCGACGGAATAATTCGCGCCACGACCAACGGCGGAACAGTCTGGACTCCGCAAACAAGCAATACGGGTAATCATCTCTTGTCCCTTCATTTTCCCGACTCAACAACCGGCTGGACGGTAGGTTATAACGGTACAATACGGACAACGACCAACAGCGGACTGAACTGGACAGGCCAATCGGGCGGGACAACCCGGCACCTTCATTCGGTGTTCTTTACAAATATTTCGATAGGGTATATTGCAGGCGACAGCGGGACAGTACTCAAGACAACCAATGGCGGACTGAACTGGATAATGCAGGCAACCGAAACATTCGAGCATCTTAATGCCATATTCTTTGCCGACTCGGCTACCGGCTGGGCGGCGGGCGGCAATGGAATCATACTTAAAACAACAACAGGAGGCGTCACCCGGCTCATACAACACAGCAATGAAATCCCGAAAGAGTTCAAGCTCTGCCAGAACTACCCAAACCCGTTCAATCCAAAATCAAAAATCAAATTTCAAATATTAAAATTATCAGAAGCAAAGCTTCTTATTTATGATATTCTAGGCAGGGAAGCAGAAACTCTCGTCAACGAACAGCTAAACGCCGGCACTTATGAAGTTGAATGGGATGCGTCAAATTATCCGGGTGGGGTTTATTATTACATCCTCAAAGCCGGTGATTTCACTCAGACTAAGAAGATGATTCTTGTAAAGTAGTTTCTACGCGTGCCGGGGCGTACTGTCTTTTCAGTTCCTCAGCCTTCTCCATAAGCCATGGATGCGGGGCAATCTGCTCGTTTTCCATGATTCTTATCAAATCTGTTATGTTCTGGGTACTTCCGCCTGATTTAATTCTTGCAAGTTTTTCCAGATACTTAAAGAAAAGAGCACGCCTTGCCCGGGATGGAAGATTCTTATTATTTCTGATATAATGCTTATCTGTATCTATGAGTGAAAATAAAGAATCAAATTGATTAGTTTCGTAATAAAGCTTGGAATATAATTGTCTTGTATAGTCTTTTAGCAGGTAGTAAGACAATTTTACCTGCGTTAGGTTGTTCAAAGCTTTACTGAAATCCTTTTTTGTGAAGCTGAGCTCTGCCAAATGAAAATTTATTAGATCTTCACGGCAGAATTCCGGAAGCCACCATCCGTTATCGAGTATAAATTTCTCAATATAATCGAATTCTCCCAGTCGAAGCCCATCCGTGACAAGGTTTCGGAAGCTGGTTGGAACACCCATTTCCGATGGAACTAATGCAAAAAAAAGTTTATAGATTTCGAAGTTTTCCCTTCTGAAATCTTCATCGCCTTCGCGTATCTTAACTACACAATAAGATATCAGGTATGAAAATCTTTCTCTGATGTCTTCTTCCGGCAGTTTATCAATATCCTTTAATACATATTCTTTTAATTTTGAATAATAATATTTTTTCTTCCGGGGGTAGCAATGCAGCAAATAGTTGTAATAATGAAGAAGCAGATTATCGTTTATGTGTTTTTCTTCAATACTTAGTTTGTTTGCAAAATCCTCAAAATCGAAATTCTCACTGAAAAATTGAAATGCAGAGTTATCGTATGCAGAATTAAGAGCTAATTTGGTTAAAGCTGCCCTTTTGTTGTGGTGAGCTGCGAAAAACTTCACAAGAAAATCATAGACTGCAAAATCTCCTGTCCGCTTTATATGTCTGTGGATATCCTCGAAATCCTTCTCGTCAGTATACAGTATTTGTATTTGTTCCAGTTTCCATCTTCTTTCAAAGTAGTTCATATCAAATTTCTCACTTCGAAAATGTTTTTTTGCTGACTCTAGTTCCTTCTGGAACAGCTTATCCGATTTGCGGTTATGCAGGCATTGTAACAGATTAAGCTTTGATTCACCAACATCTGCTTTCAAATTTTTTATTACAAGAAACTCTTTAGCTAGAGTATAGAGCCGCGAGCTAAGCCTGATTATTACATCAGGCTTGTACCCTCTTGCCGGATACAAAATTTGGTACAGTGATTGGCTATTTACTTCGTTTCCATCGAAATCAGGATAATAGTTACTTAACAGATCGAGAAATCTCAACACATTCTTTTTGTTGTTATGAAATGGGGAGATTACAAATTTCCTTAGTTCTTTCAGTTCCTTCTTTGTTAAGGATTGAAGTAATCTTATTATGCTCGAGTTTTTCACTGGATTTTAGGAGGATAAATTACAGCAAGATAATGCTATTATTACTTAATTTCAAATAAAAAAGCAAATTTCCAACTTTAAGTTGGTGGATAAATCGGATAATTTTTCTTTGACAGGCGAGTAATTAAAATTGTATATTATAAGTAAAAAGTTTACGGAAAAGACAATCTAATCAAATATTTCCTCTCTGCCGTGCGTTCTATCAGGACGAAAAAGGCAGGAACCCATAGAGGACAACTCGGGGGTGGGATTATTTGAACTAATAATAGGAGAAAATAAAATGCTTAAAAGAATTCTATTTATTCTAATAACTATTACCTTTCAACTATTAACTTTGACCCCCGTTTTCACGGGGGCAGGCTTATTTGCCCAGTCCCAATTCCAGCGGGCTATCGGCGGAACAGTTTCTGACCTTGCCTATTCCATCATCCAAACAGCAGACGGCGGCTATGTTGCGGCAGGTTGGGAAAACTCTTTTGGAGCTGGGGGCAATGATATGTACATCGTAAAGTTTAACAACAGCGGTACGCTCCAGTGGAGCAGAACTATTGGGGGAACAGGTGACGACCGTGCCCTTTCCATAGTACAAACCGCAGACGGCGGATATGCTGCGGTTGGTTATACCACCTCTTATGGTGCAGGGGACTATGATTTGTTCATTGTAAAGCTTGATAGCAGCGGTACGCTCCAATGGAGCAAAACAGTTGGCGGAACAGGCGGTGACTTTGGCTATTATATCGTACGAACCATAGACGGCGGTTATGCTGTGAATGCTCAAATAGACTCCTATGGAGCAGGGAGCTATGATTTTTACATTGTGAAACTTGACGGCAGCGGTACACTCCAATGGAGCAAAACTGTTGGCGGAACAGGTAGTGACTATTCTTTTTCCATCGTACAAACCGCAGACGGCGGATATGCTATGGCTGGTGAGACCGAATCTTTTGGAGCAGGGAATTCTGATATGTACATTGTGAAGCTTGACGGAAGCGGCACGCTTCAATGGAGCAGAACTGTTGGCGGAACAGGTTTCGACCGTGCCCGTACATTTATAAAAACCACAGGAGGCGGCTATGCTATGGTTGGTCAAACCAACTCATTTGGTGGAGGGAACCAGGATTTTTACATCGTAAAGCTTGACAGCACCGGCACACTTCAGTGGAGCAGAACAGTTGGCGGAACAAATATTGAGTTTGCCTATTCCATCACACAAACCACAGATGGCGGGTATGCTGCGGGCGGCTTTACCAACTCTTTTGGAGGAGGGCTCTATGATATGTACATTGTAAAGCTTGATGCCAGCGGCACGCTTCAATGGAACAAAACAGTCGGCGGAACAGGTAATGACTATGGCAGGTTCATCATACAAACCGCAGACGGCGGTTATGCTGTAGCTGGTCAAGTCGCTTCTTTAGGAGCATTGGGCACTGATATGTTTATTGTTAAGTTTGATAGCAGCGGCAATACATGTGGGAATACTAACTCGCCTTCAGCTACTTCAAGCTCCGGCGGAACTACAACCAGCCCAACTTCAACAGTTACAACTCCAACTCCTACAGTTACTGCGCCAACACCAACAAGCAATACCGGCGGAACAGTAGTCACTATTTGCACGTTCGTTATGCCGCCTCCGGCTGCCCCAATTCTTTATAGTCCTCCCAACAACTCAACCGGGCTGGGATTATCGCTTAACCTTGTCTGGTACCGTGCTGCAACTGCGGTAACTTACAGGGTACAGCTTTCAACCGATTCCCTATTTAATACACTTATTGTTAATGATTCTACAATAACAGATTCCCTGAAATTCATCAGCGGATTGATAAATAACACGCAGTACTTCTGGAGAGTCAATGCGAAGAATGCCGGAGGCACCGGTCCGTGGTCCACTGTCTGGAATTTCCGCACAGGATTTATAGGCATCAAGCCCATTAGCAGTGAAATACCTAAGGAGTTTAAACTTTATGATAGTTATCCGAATCCATTCAATCCAACAACAAATATAAAATTCGATATACCAAAAAATTCGAAAACAGAAATCAAAATCTATAATGTATTAGGCAGCGAAGTAGAAACGCTTGTTAAAGAACAGCTTAAACCCGGAACATATGAAGTTGGATGGGATGCCTCAAACTATCCAAGCGGTGTGTATTTTTATAAATTTATTAGCGGGAATTATACTTTTTCGAAAAAAATGATTTTATTAAAATAAAGTTTCAGATGCAACTTTTTTATTTATATTTTACTTTTTTTATTAAGGAGAGCCTATGAAAAAGCTAACGATGGGACTTTTGTTATTATTTTTTTCTTCAATTAACCTTACTGCACAGGTTACCCAAGAATGGGTACAAAGATATAATGGACCCGGAGATTGGAATGATTGGGGTTATTCACTTGCGCTGGACGGTGCAGGTAATATTTATGTTACAGGATACAGCTGGGGTGGAAGTAATACTTTTTATGACTATGCAACAATAAAATACAACCCGGCAGGTCAACAACAATGGGTTGCAAGATACAATTACAGCGCTAACTATAATGATGTTGCATATTGGGTTGTTGTGGACGGCTCAGCTAATGTATATGTTACAGGATACGGAACACTAAGCGGAACCACCAACAGAGACTTCGTAACAATTAAATACAACACAGCGGGTATCCAGCAATGGGTTGCAGCATTTAATGGCCCCTCAAATGGTGAGGATTGGGCATTTATGGATGCAGTCGATTCTTCGGGTAATGTATATGCCGGAGGCTACACTAAAAAAAGCTCATCCGATTACGATTATGTAACAGTAAAATACAATTCCGCAGGAGTTCAGCAGTGGGTTCAGTATTACGACGGTACGGCAAACGGATTCGACGAAGTACGCAGTATGGGAGTCGATCCCACAGGTAATGTATATGTTACAGGATATAGCCAGCAAACAGGTACGGGTTATGATATGGTTACTATAAAATACAATACTGCCGGTGTACAGCAGTGGCTCCAGAAGTATAACAGTACAGGCGGTAATGATTTTGCATGGGGGTTGGCAGTTGATCCTTCAGGTAATGTATATATAACCGGAGAAGGTCCGGGAGTAGCCGGGACAGACTTTATAACAATAAAATACAACACTTCCGGTGTTCAACAATGGGTTTCAACTTACAATGGTTCAGGGAACGATGCTGATTACGGACGCTGCATTACCTTTGATGGTTCCGGTAATGTGTATGCAACAGGTGCAGGTATTCAAACGGGAACAAACTATGACTATGTAACAATTAAATACAACTCTTCAGGCGCACAGCAATGGGCTTCAACTTATAATGGTCCGGGAAATGGTATTGATTATCCTTACGGTCTTGCAATTGACAACTCAGGTAATGTTTATGTTTCAGGATTGAGCACTGGATCAGGAACATTTTGGGATTATGCAACAGCAAAATATAACTCTTCCGGTGTCCAACAATGGGCGCAAAGATATGATGGTCCTGTAAGCGGCGATGATGGAGTATATGGTATGGGGGTTGATAATTCCGGTAATGTGTATGTTACGGGATGGAGTGCCGGAGCCGCGGGAAACATAAAGGATTATGCCACGGTAAAATATTCACAAACCGTTGGAATTAAACCAATTTCTTCTGAAATACCCGGCGAATATAATTTGCACCAAAACTATCCCAACCCATTTAACCCTGTAACAAAAATTGAGTTTAGCCTCCCCCTCCCCTCCGAAGGAGGGGTGCAGGATATAAAGCTTGCTATTTTTGATGTCTTAGGCAGAGAAATTTCTACTCTTGTTAACGAACAATTAAATCCCGGCAAATATGAAGTTGAATGGGATGCATCAAATTATCCAAGTGGTGTGTATTACTATAAATTAATGGCGAGTGATTTTACGGAGAGTAAAAAAATGGTTTTGGTGAAGTGATCTAACGAAACTGTAGTATTATTATCGCATAGCGATCCATTCGGATAAATTAAGTGCGGGAGAGGGTAATGGCAGTTAATATTAATTTACCTGAATTTTTGAGCGACGACTATAGGTTCTCTGATTTTTTGATGCAAACTTACTCTCCAGCTCATCTACTTTTTCTAAAAACCAGTTTTTTCTTCGAATTTGCGCTTTCTCTATATCCTCCCTAAGTTTTAATATTACGATTTTATCTATTTTTTCATTTTGAATTTTAAGTTTAAAGAGCTTGTTAATTATATTTAGTTGTGAGAGATGAATTTGTTTTATTTCTATGCCCAATTCTTTAGTATTATTAATGAAATGATGCATTGAATCTATTGCAGATAAGCCGGGTTCAATCAAATCAAGCTCGTAATATACCCGCAGTATCAGCCATTTAAAAATTGGTTTGACCTCTGGAGTAGTCAGCTTAATTTGGTTCAAATATTTCAGTGATTCTTCGAACTCAGATTTTTCGAAAGCTAATAAAGCTAATGCTAAATTTCGGTTATTTTCTCTCTCATCATCGTGAATATATTGAGTGAAATCATTTATGAATTTTTCCGTCCACTCGATTTCATTCAGCTCTAAAGCATTTCTAACAGTATTCAAATAAAATATCGATTCTAAAAAAATGCCAAAATCTAAAAGATTAACTTTAACATTCAGGAGACTGATTTTATCCAATTCAA
>DASXTZ010000189.1:0-1661 GCA_036505135.1 Ignavibacteria bacterium | reverse complement strand
TGAGAGCAGGCTATGCAGTTTTGGGTGAATTTTGGTTTCCTTCTTTTTATTTATTGGTTTAGCCATTTATTGAGTTAAACTTTATAATTTTATTTAATATACATTATTTTATAATTGTTCCAATTCTATCCCAGCGTATGGATCTTAATAGTCTGCCTGAATCTTTAAATGGAATACTTGAATCCCATGACCAATAAACCGTAGTAATTTTACCTTTTATATTTTCTTCGGGAACAAAACCCCAGTACCTGCTATCTAACGAATTATCTCTATTATCACCCAAGGTAAAATAATAATTATTTTTGACTGTATATGATGATGTTACCCAGTCGTCAATAACAACGTTACCATTTGCCCATAACTCTGTCGTATGGCCTTCACGTTTGATAAAGGTATCCCACCAATAATAATTTTCTTTTCTAAGTGCTATTTTATCTCCCTTTTTTGGTACATACAAAGGTCCATAATTATCTTTATTCCAACCGGATCCTTTAGGGAAGATATCTTTGTTGCTTTCAGACCCATAATATTTACTTAGAAATTGCACACCTTCAGGATTTGAAATTGCTTTTCTGTTAATGAAAACAACTTTATTGACAATTTCAACGGTATCTCCGGGTATTCCCATTATTCTTTTTAAATATTGAACTTTAGTTGAGGGAATTATTTCATCTCTGAAACCCGGAAAATCAAAATTAATTACATCACCTCTTTGAGGTTTGCTGATAGTAAATAAAATGTTTGATGTATATGGATTTTCTACCTTATAAGCCAAATCATTTGCCATTAAAAGATCCCCAACCAATACAGTTTTCTCCATTGAGCCACTTGGAGTTTTATATGCTAACGGATAGAGTAAATTAGTAATTGGATTTACTGCATAAATATTAAAAATTAATATTCCTGTATAAACAAACCATCTGTTATATTTTTTTAGAATGTATTGTTTTTTTTCTAATGCAATCTTTATGGCATCAACTATAATATAAACTACATATGGCGTAATTATTAATACTAAAAGAACAAGAAATAATATGTTTGACGTAAATTTCAAAAGAATAAGTAGCGAGGAATAAGATATCAAAATACTCAAGAAGAAAAATAAACCTCTTTTGGGCTCTCCGCAATACAAATGTCCTAAACCAGGACAAAGAAAAGTAAAAGTAAATGCTGCCCATGCAGATCTTTTTTTGTAAACATTTGGAGGTGCTAAACTACTTTCAATTATATTTTTATTATCGGTTTCCAAAAGAAACGAGTATTATAATATGAGATTCTTCGGCTTTCGTCTCGCGATTAGAATCACCGTATTAACATTGCTATTCTGTTCCATCGTATGGAACCGAGAAGCTGCCCCACCTCGCTGAAGGGAATGTTAGGGTCCCATGACCAGTAAACAAGCAGCGCCTCGCCGATGATATTTTCGCGCGGCAGGAATCCCCAGTAGCGGCTGTCTGAGCTATTGGTTCTGTTATCACCCATTACAAAATAATAATCCTTCTCAACTTTATATTCAGAAGTGTCTTTTTCATTTATAAAAATTTTGTTATCGGCTGTTACTCTGATAGTATGTCCTTCGCGGATTAACAGCATCTTCCAGGTTTCCATATTTTCGGGAGTTATTTTTATTATGTCACCCTTTTTAGGAACTCTAAGCGGCC
>DASXTZ010000188.1:0-2828 GCA_036505135.1 Ignavibacteria bacterium | reverse complement strand
TAAGGAAAAAGCAAAAAAGTTGCTTGAGGAAGCCGGCTATCCGGGCGGCAGGGGACTGAAGATCAAACTTGTCTTTCATAACGATGAATCACAGAGAGAGCTTTGTGAAGCTATTCAAGCACAATTTAAGGATATTGGTGTTGACATGGATATTGAAGAAATTATTGGAGCAGCGCACCGCTCTGCCCAGAACGAGGGGAAGCTCGGATTCTGGCGGGCAAACTGGGGAGCCGATTATTATGACCCGGAAAATTACTATGCTTTATTCTACAGTAAGAATGAAACACCGACAGGACCTAACACAACCTGTTATAAAAACGCGAAGATTGATTCATTGTATGAGCTTGGATTAAGATTGACCGATTTTAATGAACGCATGAAAGTTTACAGAGAAATGGATAAGATTATTTTTGAAGATTCGCCATGGATGATAGTTTACTATAACCAGTATGTTTATTTAAAGCAGAAGAATATCCAGGGAATGTATGTAGACGGATTGGGGATTATTAATTTAAAATATTGTGAGATAAAATGAGAACATTGTCATTCTGAGCGAAGCGAAGAATCTCATAAATGTTATAAATTTTGAGAAGGATTGTCACCCTTCACTGCGCTCAGGGTGACAATTTAAACACTTCCCTTAAGAACACACCATATCTCAATCCCTTTGTGCTGATAGTGAGCTTGTCGAAGCCAAACTTATCCATAAAACATTGTAAAATTAGCGTCCCCGGAATGATTATATCTGCTCTGCCTTCCATATAATTTCCCATAAGAAACAGTTCATTAAACTGCAAATTTGAAAGTTTATACAGTAGGTTATTAATTTCATCTAAAGTTATCTCCAGCCCGTCAACCTTTTCCGCTTTAAATCGGTCTAGCCCAAGTTTAATTGCCCCAAGTGTGGTAATCGTTCCGGCAACCCCTATTAATGATTTGTCGGATTGATCAGATTTATCCAATTCGTAAGATCGCAATACGTGATCTAAAATGAATTTCTTTGAGGCTTCAATATCTTTCTCTGATGGAGTATGTGATAACAAGAACTTTTCACTTAATCTTACAGAGCCAATATTGAAACTTTTTGCTTTAATCGGATGCCTTAACAGCGTTTCTTTATTTAAGTTAGCGGGAATATTTAAAGCAGAAGTTATCTCAGTGCTTCCACCACCTATATCGATAGTTGTGATTCGGGATCGTGATTCAGAAGTTTCTAATTTATCAAATATTCCGCCCCAGAATGTCCACCTTGCCTCATCCTTACCCGAAAGAATTTCTATGTCTATTCCGGTATGTTTTTTTATTTCTTTAATGAATTCATCCCTGTTGTGTGAATCACGGATGAAGCTTGTAGCAGTAGCGGTTATTTGCTCAGACTTATATTCCAAGCTCATTTTTTTGTACTCATTTAGAGTGTTTATTGCTTTTTCGAAAGATTCCGGCTGTATATTTCTGTTAGAATCTACCCCCCTGCCAAGCCGTGGGATTCTTTGAATATCAAGAACTGTCTTAATCTCAAATTTTGCTGGGTCAAAATCTGATATAAGCATGAGAATTGTGTTTGTTCCAATATCTATTGTTGTTCTTCTCATAAAGTACCAAGATAAAAACCTGCGGTCATAAATTTTTGACTGAATAAATTCCTGACCATCCGGTTTTGCTCCGAATCTCTTTTATCTCAAAATTATTATTACCTAATTCTGACCTCAACTCTTCTGTCTCATCGGTCAAAATTCCATTAATGAATAATTTACCACCTGGTTTAAATTTGTTATAATTACTTTTTATGTTATCTAATATTACATCACTCGTAATATTTGCACAAATTATATCGAAATTTTCTTCCTTAGCTTCCGTTATATCAGCTTTGTATAATGAAATGCTTTTATCAACATTATTTATCTTTAAATATTCTTTAGCATTTTCAATTGAATCTTGGTCAATATCAACTGCATATGCGTTTTCAACTCCAAGTTTTATACCGGCAATTGCCAGAGTTCCCGTTCCGCAGCCGTAATCGAGCATAGCTCTATCCTTAGGGGTAATATAATCACACATGAGCTCGAGAATAAGTTGAGTGGTTTCATTGTGTCCTGTGCCAAAAGATATCTTAGGGTCTATTTCAATTAAAATTTTATTCTTTGTATTTTCCAGCTGATTTTTTTTCCATGATGGATAAATAATGATTTTATCTTTTATATAAACAGGTTCAATTGTTTTCTCCCATTCTTTATTCCAATCAAGGTTTTCAAATTTTGTAAGGAATAAATTATTTTCCGTGACAGTTTCATTATCTATAAGCTCATTTTTAATTTGTTTTAGAGCATTAAGCTGGTCTTTGGGAAGTGATATTCTTATTGTTCCGTTATCTTCAAGTATAGATTTAATATGATAAAGGTACAAAAGATTGTAAATTGATTCATAATTAATTTCGTTGAAAGCTATTTCTAGCTCGTAATAGCTCATCACAAATATATTCTTTTCAAAGCGGAATCAAGAGTATTTTTCATTAGCATTGCTATAGTCATAGGGCCCACGCCTCCGGGAACAGGAGTAATTTTGCTGACTTTGGGATAGCAATCATTAAAATCTACATCGCCTATAATTCGGTAACCCTTTTTTGAAGCTGCATCATCAACTCTGTTTATACCTACATCTATGATTGCGCAGCCTTTTTTAATCATTTCTTTTTTAACAAAATTTGGCTTACCAATTGCAGCAATAATTATATCAGCAATTTTAGTATGTTCGCTGATATCCTTTGTTGCACTATGACAAATAGTTACTGTTGAATTTGCATGCTCATTTTTTTGCATTAAAATATTTGC
>DASXTZ010000187.1:0-3126 GCA_036505135.1 Ignavibacteria bacterium | reverse complement strand
GCTGTACGGGGAATTTTAATTGGGATGTTTATATCCTTAAAAAGCTCTTTGTTCTGCAGAATGGTATTAATGAAAACAATACCTCTTCCCTTTCCTCCAAATGTTCCCTTAGCCAGCCGAAGAATCAAGTTATCCATTGCTATTAAATGCGGCGCAAAATCAACTACACCCCCTCTTCCAACAGTAGTCTCAATTGTTCTTGTAGCATTAATTATATAATCTCTTATTTCTTCGGGGCCTTTAAAGTCCGAAACTTTTAAAGGCTGCAAGTGTTCTGCAATTTGTATTTCTCCTCTTGCCATAAGCCATGCGGAAAAATGGTTCCTCTTGCCATGGTACATAATGGTTTCGGCCGGCACAATGCTAAGCATTTCTTTAAATTCAGTTATGGAATTAGCGCGTGATATCTCCTCGCCTGTATCGTTGCGAAATATGAAATCTCCAAACCCTAAGCTATTTTGAATAAAATTTGTCAGATCATCGGCAAGGGAGCCTGAATTCTTATTTATGAAAGCCACATTCAGGCTTTCAGCAATTTTTTCAAACTCAGGGTCTGATGATTGCAAAACAAAGGGCATATCATTTTCTTCTGACTTTATTTTCCTTAGAAGCTTAATCCCCGCTTCATCATCAATCTCTCCCTCACGGGGGAATTTTACATCTGAAATCACACAAAGCAGATAATCTTTATACCGGTTAAATATTGCCATGGCTTCTTCATAGGTATGCCCCATAAGCACTTTAGGCCGTGCGCGCATTCTTAGGTTCTTCTTCACCGCATCCAGATTATCATCTGTTATAAGCCTTTGAGTCTGTTTAATAATTTCCTGGTATAGAATCGGCAAATAGCGTGAATAATACCTGACGGAATTTTCAACAAGCAAAATAACTCTCACCAAACCAACAGATGTATCGTTTTCTGCGTTCATTTTGTCTTCGAAATATTTCGATATGGCAAGGAAAATTCTTGAATCACGGTTCCACACAAAAATTTTTTCAAATATCTCAAGCTTCTCGGTCATTCTGTTGATAAGCGCCAGGTCACTGTTATCGTATAATAAAAGGAAAATAGGCAGGTCAGGTTTTATACCTCTTAACTTTTCTGCTAACTCAAAGGGTGTAAGCTGCTGAGTCCTTATAGTTATTATTGCATAGTCAAAATATCTTTGCTGAAGCATTGCAATAGCTTCATTCTCATCTGAGGCACTGGTAACTCTTGGAGCAGTTGATAGATCAAGTTCGGTATATTGCCCGAATATATTTTCATTTATCCTTTCTTCTTCTTCAAGAATAAAGGCATCATAAAGTGAGGTAACAAGCAGTATCTCTCTCACATGGTAAAGAGCTAATTCATGATAGATATCATAGTCATTTTTATATTTTTTGAAAACTGATTTTAATTCTTCTTTTAACATATACTATATTACTATAATCTTAGCTAAGCTTCAAGTATTTTTCCTCTTGTTTCAGGAAAAGTCCAAATCCATAACCCTGTTAACACAGCAAAAATTGAAGCAATAAAGATACCCCCGGAAAGCCCGTAATCTTTCGCTATCCATGCAATTATAACGGGAGTTAAAAATTGAATTCCACGTGCAAAATTAAATGCAATTCCCATTGCAGTATTCCTGATTTTAGTAGGAAATAATTCGGAAAACAAGGGACCATAGCCGCCAAACATTCCAGTTCCGAAACCAACAGTAAACATAAACAAAAGTATTAACCAGTTATATACAACAATTACGTTCCATAATAATGTTATCATCACAAGTCCTGCTGCCATAATAAACGAGTAAACCGTATAGGCAGGCCTCCTTCCGAATCTATCGGCGGCGTAACCAAATGTAAAATATCCTATAAATCCCCCTGATTGAGTAATTAACATCCATGCAGCCGATTTTGCCAGTGAAAACTGTCTTTGTTCGTGAAGGTATCCCGGCATCCACGAATATGTGAACCAGTATGCCGACATATCAAAAATTGCAAGTACTAAAGATAAAATAAATAATTTCCTGTAAGTATGGCTAAAGAGCAATGCTAATTTGTTCTCGGTTTTTTTAAGAATATTCTCCCTGTTACTTTTATGTTCAATCCACATATCAGATTCCGGCAGCTTTTTCCGTATTAAAACAACAAGCAATGCAGGCAATACTGATAAATAGAAGCTCCACCTCCATCCAATCACAGGAGTTACATAACCCCCGACAATAGAAGCAAGGGCAATGCCAATTGGCGCACCCGTTTGCATAAATGCACCGTATTTACCGCGAACTTTGGGATGAAAAGTTTCTCCAATATATGTTTGCCCTGTTCCCCATTCCCCTCCTACACCCAGTCCCGTTATAATTCTAAATATCAAAAGAGTCCATAAATTACCCGCAAATCCGCTTAAAAATGTTCCAATGCTGTATGTAAGGATTGTCCATTGTAAGACATTTTTTCTGCCAAATTTATCGGATAAATAACCAAATACAACTCCGCCCATAGCTGTAGAGGCAAGCGATGCACCAAGGACAAAAGACACTTCAACATCAGATAATAATAGTTCTTTTTTAATCGGTATTAATAGGAAGGTGTAAAGAATAAGGTCATAAAAATCGAATACCCAACCTGCCCAGCTCATTAATAATATTTGGAAATGCTTTAAGGAAGGCTTTTCGTGTTCGCTTAGAAGTTGTGTTGTCAATTAAGACTGCTTGTTTAAGTTAATAATATAAAAGATACTTTGCTCTGACTAAAGCAAATTTTGATAGATCTTCACTCCATAAATTAATAATTGATTGATAATCATTTCCATTAATAACCATTTTCCTCAGCTTATCTGTACCGGCAAGCTTATCAATAAAATTTTTATTCTCAAACTTAAACTGATTAAATAATTTATTAAGTGCCAAAATAATTGCAACTCCGCACTTTACCGGTTCAAAAATTCTCTTATCGCCAACATTAATAAACACCCCATTACATTCCTGGTTAAAAAACTTAGGCGGGTAAGCAGAAATTTTTTCACTTGGTATAAATTTAATAGGTTCAAATTTAACTCCCTTTAAACTATATGAATTAAGTTCTTCGGCAAGCTTTAAGGCATCGACCCATGGAGCGCCAAAATATTCAAAGGGTTTTTCG
>DASXTZ010000186.1:0-9637 GCA_036505135.1 Ignavibacteria bacterium | reverse complement strand
TTTTACAAAGTTAAAATAATATATTCCCACTTTCGTGGGAATATGAAACTATGTCAATTAGAACCGAAAGGGTTGCCGAAGAGATACGCCACCAGATTGCAGATGTTCTCAAAAAAGAGCTATCTGAACTGCATATTGGGCTTGTAACAGTTACCAGAGTACGCGTTAGTCCTGATTTAAAACAGGCAAAAATATATTTAAGCTTCATTGGTAATAAGGTGCCTGCTGAAACATGTATAGAGAAAATCAATTTGCGCAAGAAGCAAATACGCATGGGGCTTAGCCATAAGATACATTTGCGTTTTATGCCTGAGCTTAGTTTTTATTATGATGATACAATTGAATATGCAAATCATATAGATGAACTTATCAAGCAAATACATAAGGATAATGGCAAAAAGTAGCCACCCCTGTACCATCGAAGTTACGGCAGATAACGGGGTAATGCTGCTAATTGATAAGCCAAAGGACTGTTCAAGCGCAAGGATTGTCAATATAGTAAAAAAAATTTTAAACGTTAAAAAAGCGGGACATTCAGGTACACTAGACCCAAAAGCTACGGGATTGATGATAGTATGCACGGGGAAAAAAACTAAACAGTTAAACCAGTTTCTTGATTCCGATAAAGAGTATGAAGGTGTTATGATAATGGGCGAAAAAACCAGAAGTTTTGATTCTGAGACGGAAGTTTTTGAAAAAAATTCAACCAGCCATTTAACGGCAGACTTGATAAAAAATACTGTTAAGGCTTTTCTTGGCGAAATTGAACAAACCCCCCCAATGTTTTCGGCAGTAAAATATAAGGGTAAACCGCTTTACAAATTTGCCCGCAAGGGAGCAGAGCTTGAAAGGAAACCGAGAATGGTCTCTATTAAGGAGTTTGAAATTGGTAACGTTAATTTGCCGGAAGTGTCTTTCAGAGTGTTATGTTCAAAGGGAACATACATAAGAACGCTGGTAAATGATTTTGGTGAAAAGCTTGGAGTCGGTGCGTACCTAAAAGAATTGAGAAGAACAAAAATAGGCGTCTATGATATAGGCAGTTCTATTACGCTTGAACAATTTTCTGATCAATATAAAAATTAACGGATGAACGTTTACTATAAAGCCGAATCGATTATAAAAAATAACAATACTGCCGTTACTATTGGCACTTACGATGGCGTCCACCTTGCTCACAGGCAGGTTATCAGAAAAGTGCTCGGCCTGGCAAAGGAAAAAAACCTTCGTTCTTTTATAGTAACCTTCGAGCCGCATCCTCAGGAAGTTTTAAAAAATAAAACTCCCGATATTAAGCTTCTTTCAAGTATAGAAGAAAGGCTGCATCTGTTTGAACAAATTGGCGTTGGGAACGTCCTGGTAATAAAGTTTACCGGGGAATTCTCGAAGCAGCATCCCCGTGAGTTTTACGAGAAGTATATTTCCGGAAAAATTGGAATAAGCGATCTTGTTATTGGCTACGACCATTTATTCGGAGTAAACAGGGAGGGGGATTTCAATACACTTCTTGAGCTTGGAAAAGAATTTCGCTTTAACGTTCATCGCGTTGATGAGATCGATGTAGACGGCAAACCGGTAAGCAGCACGAGGATCAGAGCGGCCCTTGCAGACGGGAAAATCGAGGAAGCAAGAAAGCTCCTCGGATACGACTACAGTTTTGACGGAATTGTAATAGAGGGTGATAAAGTCGGGCGTTCAATCGGCTATCCTACCGTAAATTTAAAGCCGGTAAAGGAAAACAAGGTAATGCCAATGGAGGGAATCTATTGCGTTCGGGTTATTCACGATGAAGCTGTTTATTACGGAATGATGTACCATGGCTTCAGGCCAACTTTAACAGAAGGTGTAAGGCGCGCTCTGGAGGTTCACATATTCGATTTTGATAAAAACATTTACGGCGATAAAATTAAGGTAAGCTTTTTAACACGGCTAAGAGATGATAAAAAGTTTGCCACCAAGCAGGAATTAATAGAACAAATTAACAAAGACAAAGAAAATTCGCTGAAATTTTTAAGCATAAAATTAAAATCATAAAGGAGACACAATGTTAACAAAAGAAAGGAAACAGGAAATCGTTTCCGCATATGGAGCTAGTGCAAAGGACTCGGGGAAGACTGAGGTGCAAATAGCAATTCTTACAGAAAGAATTAATCAGCTTCAGGAGAACCATTTTTCTGCGAGCAAGAAAGACAACCATTCAAGGCTTGGATTGCTTAAAATGGTAGGAAAGCGCAGAAGGCTTTTAAAGTATCTTGAAAATAAAGATATTGAGAGGTATAGAAAATTAATTAAAGAATTAAACATTAGAAAATAACTTACCAAGGCCTGTTCGGTTAAAAGTCATTTTGGTGAATCAGGCGGCGAAGCACTTTTCCATTTATGAGAAATGGAAAAATTCTTCTCCGTTCACCTGCCTGCTGCAGGCAGGCAAATTTCCATTAATGACATTTTTTCCTAGGACAGATACCGGAAAAAGGAGAAATTTAAATTTATGATAACGACAAAAGAAATCGATCTTGGCGGCAGGATACTGAAGCTTGAAACAGGGAAGCTTGCCAAACAGGCAAACGGGGCCGTTTTGGCTTCGTATGGTGATACTATGGTGCTTTGCACTGTTGTATCAGCAGAAGAGCCGTCTGAAGGATACGATTATTTCCCTCTCCAGGTGGAGTACAGGGAAAAAACCGCGGCAGTGGGAAGAATTCCTGGCGGGTTTTTCAAGCGCGAAGGCAAGCCCAGCGAAAAAGAAGTTCTTTCGGCAAGGCTTATTGATAGGCCTATTCGCCCGCTTTTTCCCGAGCTGTATATGTGTGAAACGCAGATTGTTTGCGGGGTATATTCTTCTGACCAGGAAAACGATGCAGATGTTATAGCTGCAGTGGGGGCCTCCGCGGCACTTATGATTTCCGATATTCCATTTTATGGTCCGATTGGTGAAGTGAGAGTTGGAAGGGTGAACGGTGAATTTATTGTAAACCCCACACACTCGCAATTAAAGGAAAGCGATATGGATCTTATTGTGGGCGGAACCGAAGATTCTGTTGTAATGGTTGAAGGAGACGCTAAAGAAGCTTCAGAGACCGATCTTCTTAATGCAATAAAATTTGCGCATGAAAATATTAAGAAACTTTGCAAAGCCCAGAAAGAAATGGCTGAAGATTGCGGTAAACCCAAAAGAGAAGTTCCTGCGGCCGATATTAATCATGAATTACTCGTTGAGGTAAAAGACCTGGTAGAAGCAAAGATAAAGGAGATTCACCGCTCGCCAAAGAGCAAGGAAGAAAGGTCAAAAAGCAGCAAGGAACTTCTTGAACATCTTAGGGAGACTCTGAAAGAAAAATATCCTGAGTTGGAAAAAGGTGTAATCAGCGCATATGAGGATATCAAATATTCCGATACCAGGAACATGATAATTAACGAAGGAATCAGGCTTGATGGCAGGGGTACAAAAGATATCAGGCAGATTACATGTGAAATTGGAGTGCTTCCCCGAAACCATGGCTCGTCGCTCTTTACGCGCGGCGAAACTCAAAGCCTGACATCGCTTACCCTTGGCACAAAAATGGACCAGCAAAGAATTGACGGCCTATTGCCCGAGGAAGATAAATCTTTTATGCTTCATTATAATTTCCCGCCGTTTTCGACGGGTGAAACAGGAAGGATCTCCGGTCCCGGAAGGCGTGAAATAGGACATGGACATCTTGCAGAACGCTCACTTGAACAGATGCTGCCTGTTGAAAACGATTTTCCTTATACGATCAGAATTGTATCCGATATTCTTGAATCCAACGGCTCGTCTTCAATGGCAACTGTTTGCGCCGGTACGCTTGCGCTAATGGATGGCGGAGTTCCTATTAAGAAACCTGTAGCCGGGATTGCTATGGGGCTTATTAAAGAAGGGGATCAGTTTGTCGTTTTATCGGATATATTAGGCGATGAAGACCATTTTGGAGATATGGATTTTAAGGTATGCGGCACTAGTGAGGGAATTACGGGTTTCCAGATGGATATTAAGGTTAAAGGTATATCGTTCGAGATAATAGAAACAGCCCTGCAGCAGGCTAAGGAAGGAAGGCTTCATATACTTAGTGTAATGAAAGAGGCTATTGCTGAGCCGAGGGCGAACTTATCACCATATGCTCCGCATCTTTATACTATGAAGGTACCCGTAGATATGATTGGTGCAGTTATCGGTCCGGGAGGAAAAAATATTAGGCATATAATTGAAGAAAGCGGTGCAGAGATTAACATAGAGGATGATGGAACAGTTACTATTGCCGCCGTATCGGGTGAATCAGCCAGCATTGCACAGTCAATGATTGCTAAAATCACCGAAGTACCCGAAAAGGGAAAGATATACAAAGGCAAGGTTGTTAAAACTACTGACTTTGGTGCATTTGTAGAAATACTTCCAAATAAAGAAGGGCTTCTGCATATTTCTCAGATCGATACAAAGAGAATTAAAAAAGTGGAAGACGTATTAAAAAGAGGAGATGTGGTAACCGTTAAGGTTCTTGAGATAGATAAAGAAACCGGAAAGATTTCTTTAAGCAGAAAGGTTTTGCTTGAAGAAGAAGAAAAGAAAAAGAAAACAACTGAAGAACAACCTGCAAATTAGTAAAAGGTTTGCAAGGTTCATAATGTTCATAATGTATATATTTTCACCTGTCAGTTTTTTTTAACCGACAGGTTTTTATTTGTATATTCTAATGTCTGTTCCGTAAAAAGGACGGGCATTTTTGTTTAAATTAAACATAAAACTGATTATTATTTCAATTTATTTTTATTATTTTATCCTCTTCATCAAGCCTAAGCATTAGTACACCAGAGCGTTTCCAGTTATCCTGTTCGTTCCATTCTATTACTTCCATTGTAAAATCTTCTCTTCCTGCTAATTTATAGACCATAAATTGGGAATAGCGCATTATCTCGAAGTCGGGTATTTTAAATGCAGAATAGTTTTTTTCCCTGTTGGGTTTGTTTACAAGTACAAGATAGCCATTATGTTCAACTGCCGGAAGATAATTTACCAGTTGTGCAAAAATTTTATCGGACCTTATACCGCACTGGTTTATCCTGTTTGTTTTTTCCATTACCGAAGCTGAATTGATCAAAATGATTATTAATACCATTACTGTTATTACAGTGCGTTTCCAGCCAATCATGTTGTCAAAATAATATCCAATCCCGATCCCAACCAGCATTCCTGCAAACGGTATCGAAAAATATGTATATTGTTCGTTAACATGATTTAATAGTGCAAAGGGGAAAAATCCTGCAACTATGAAAGCCAATAACACAACTGCAGCCCGGGTTTTTTTTGAACGCCAAATTCCGTAAAATACTGTCCCTGCAAAAGCAGCTGTTATAATAAATACGGCAGCAAGGAATTTGTAATCTTTAAACTCAGTGGCTTCGAAAGTTTTCACGCTTGATACAGGCAGAAAAATTGAAAATAACAGCATTGCTATATTCCTGGGAATATTTAACCCAAGATGAAAGTTATATGTACCTTCTCCAAACGACGGCTTAACGGGGACTATACCTGAACGTATAGAATAGAAAATTATAAATATAATTACGAAGGGTATTGCCTGGATAACTGTCTTTTTGATGTTAATTGAAGAACGGTCGAAAAAGAAGGAGTTTTTTAATAAAAGCAAAACAGCAAACAGGGAGTAAAAGGCAACGCCGCTTTCTTTACAGAATAAATTTATTGTGATTAACAAAAGGCTGATCACGTAAAGCTTATTGCTTCCCTTATTTTCAATATCGGAAGCCACCATAGTTTTATATAAAAACCAAAGGCTTAAAAAACTTAGCGAGGATGTTAACAGCATACCCAGTGTATCATTTCCTCCCACCGAAGTTACATTTACCTGTGCCGTAAGCATGAATAAAGAACCGAAAAAGGCTGAGAAATTGGAGTATTTAAGCTTTATCATTACATAGTAAAGAAAAGCTGCAAATAAGCTGTGAATTAATATAAAAAGTATGTGTGTTGGTATTGTATTCCACCCAAAGAACATGATGAAAGTAGCGGTGATGGTATCTTCCAACGGACGGTAAAAACCTGACCTCTGGTACGTTGAAGTCCAAATTTTTACAAGGTCGTATTTAAAATCTCCTTTCGGAACAATAGTGAAATCATCACCGTATCTTGGGGCCTGGATACCGGGTGAATAAATAATAAAAATAATTGCTAAAAAAGCTAAAGCAACATACAAAAATTTCTTATTCACGAAGATTTAACGAAGTTAATGAATGCACAAAATAGATTTTTTTAACTATTAATTAAAGATAAAAAACTATCTGCGTGCTTAAACGATTCGCTTTTTTTATATATAAAATATATCTTTGTAAATGAATTTTTCCTACCTGGATGTAATCATAATAATTTTATATTTGATTGGTGTTGCTGCTTATGGAATATTAAAAGGCGGTAAGCAGAAATCAGCCCGCGATTATTTCGTAAGCGAAAAAGCTATTCCCTGGTGGGCGGTCTGCTTTGCTGTTGTGGCAACAGAAACCAGTGCACTCACGTTTATAAGCGTGCCGGGCATTGCATACATTGGCAATCTGAACTTTCTGCAGATAGCAATCGGATACATTATAGGCCGGGTTATTATAAGTTACTTTTTGCTTCCAAAATATTTTGAAGGTGAAATATTGACTGCCTATGCATATCTAAACAAGCGTTTTGGAGCAAAAACGAAGAATTTTGCCTCTTCCGTTTTTATGATAACAAGAGTGTTTGCAGATGGTGTCAGGCTTTATGCTACCGCAATACCTCTAGCAATCATACTTAAAGGATACAATATATTTACAGGAGCACCTGACTGGCAGATATATTCCATTTCAATTATTATCATGGCAATTATTACTCTTGCATATACCTATATAGGAGGAGTAAGAGCCGTTATATGGACGGATGTTATACAGATGTTTATTTACATAGGAGGCGGAATTCTTGCTCTGTTTGTACTTGCTGATAAGATAAATATGGGGTTTGGTGAAATTTTTTCCAATCTGTCTGCTAAAGGCAAATTAAGTTTTATTGATTTCTCATTTGATTTTACAAAACCCTATACGCTTTTTGCAAGCGTGATAGGCGGCGGTTTCCTTTCAATGGCATCGCATGGAACTGACCAGCTTATTGTTCAGAGACTGCTTACAACCAACTCGCTTGAAAAATCACAGAAAGCGCTTATATGGAGCGGTATAATAGTCTTTATGCAATTTTTTTTATTTCTTTTGGTTGGAGGAATGTTATTTATATTCTTTAACGGCGAGCAAATGAAATCCGATGAAGTTTTTCCAAAATTTATTATCAGCCACATGCCCACAGGAATTTCGGGGATTATAATTGCCGGTTTGCTTGCCGCAGCAATGTCAACGCTTTCCGGTTCTATTTCTGCTCTTTCATCTACTTTAGTCGGAGATATTTATAGGCCATATTTAGGCAAAAATAAATCGGAAGATGAAATTCTTAAAATATCTAAAATTATAGCGCTTATATGGTCGATTATACTTATATTTTCTGCATTCTTGTTTATGAACTCATCCCAGGCAGTGGTAGTTATTGGCCTCTCGATTGCGTCTTTTACTTACGGCGGGCTTTTAGGAACATTTTTGCTTGGAATTCTTTTTAAGAACCTGCGGCAAATTCACGCAATAATTGGCTTTGCCTGCGGGATTATTGGAATGATATTTATCATATATTTTACCAAAATTGCATGGACATGGTACACAATTATCGGCGTTATGATAACTATTATTACGGCAAATATTGTATTACTTTTCACCAGTAAACGGCAATCAACCAATAATCAACAATAATTTTTATGAAAGAATTGAGGATTTTTCTTATTTTAATATTTTTTATGTCAGTTTTATTTTCACCTGCCCATGCAGTCGGGCAGAATTATAAAATTGAACATAAAAAAATTACAGTTAAAAGTGAAGATAAAAAATATGAGATAAACATTACCTATCCGCAAATACAAGGATTAAGCATACCCTCAGAGGAAGGATTTAATACTTTAGTTAAAGGAAGAATGGAAGCCGAGCGGGATAGTTTTATAGTCTGGATGAAGGATTGGGAGATAAATGATTATAATAAAGATTTCACAAGTGAATATGAAATTGGCGATTCCGTCTTTCTTGCAAATTCAAAATTAATAAGCGTTCAATTTTATCAATATTATTATTTTGCAGGTGCGGCTCACCCGAATAACTCAAGCTTCAGCATAAACTACGACCTTGAAAATAACAGGGAATTGTTTTTAAGTGACTTGCTTACAACAGGATGGGAAAAGAAAATTTCCGAAATAAGCATCAGAGAAATCAGCAAGCAGAAAAAAAAGTACGGTATAGATCCCGATGACTGGCTGAAAGAAGGGGCGGGGCCTAATGCGGAAAACTTTAAAGTATTTAATATAGCAAAAAAATACCTCGTTATTACTTTTCCTACTTACCAGGTAGGCGCCTATGTAGAAGGTCCTAGCGAAGTAAAAATTTCTTATAAAGAAATAAAAGACATTATAAAGAAAGATGGGCAGTTGAAACAATTTTTAATACCTGGCTAATTTTCCGAAGTCTTAAAGACTTCGGAAAACTCATTCACTTATCCCTTAAATACGTTATAAATCCTGATTAAACTTTTTCAATCTCCCATTGTCTTATAGGTAACAATAGGTTAACCGAAAAAATTTAAAAATTAAAGAATTATAAATTGGGAGAGAACAAAAAAATGTTAAAGTTAAAATTAATCAAAAATCTGCTATTTTTAGCGTTAATTACAGTATTTTCAATATATTTATCACCGGGCTGTAATGAGAACCCCGCAGAGGATACACAAACCGACGACCAGTTCCTGCAAGAAGTAGTTACAGCGGGTATTGGATCAAATAATGAGGAAGAAGACGACCTCATGTCCGGTGAAAAAAGTGATCTGGACGATGGCGGCGCTGTTGATAACGGCGGCGGATTTGATACACCCATAGACTCATTAATAAAATGGGGAAGAAGAGTTATTAGTGTAAATGTGAACATTAATATTACAAGCGAAGGCGACAGTCTAAAAAACGTTAATGTAACAAGGACAATTAACGGTAATTTTATAATTGTAGGAATGGTTAACGGAAACCTGGATACTGTTGTTAAGCCATACACGGAAGTAATATACAGGACAGCAGTATTTAAACGCATTGCACACACACCACGCCCAAGATTTAACTGGAAGGTCTATAAAGTTTCCATGGCTGATGGCGGAACAACTGCTCCGCAGAACAGCAATGACTATATTCAGATGCAGAAAATTGATGTGTATGTAAATGGAAATTTAACATATACATTTAATGGGCCTGATTTTGCACAAAATATATTTGTAACAAAGAGATTTGGCGGCGATGGAATACCTAAATTCCATCTTGGCGAGCAGGTTCGTGTTGTAGTTACAACTGTATCACAGCAGTCTGAACAGGATATAGTAGCATGGCACTGGGCAAGAAATACATTTGGCTTTCACAGAGTTCCGTTCACAATGACATCAAGTATACCGAATCCTAACGGACCAGGTTATTTAAGAACATTTGAGAAAACAGTCACAATATATGCAGGCCACAGATATGGAGTA
>DASXTZ010000185.1:0-1997 GCA_036505135.1 Ignavibacteria bacterium | reverse complement strand
ATTGAAATCAGCTTCATAATTATCATTGTCTCCTAAAGTAAGATTTATAATAATGTCTTTTTTGTGCTGCATCAGTTTATGCTGAATATCGATATCATCCAGGTTTCTCGGAAAGACATAACTAAACTCATTTTTCGAAATAACAAGCTTATCTATCTCTTCAGAAGTAAACTCATTTATCTTATCCAATATAATTGCAATAACACCTGTCTCGCGGATAACTTTATCTGAATGAGTTACCTGAACAATTGCAGCAGGAAGCTTCTTAGTGGAATCAGGATTATTTACATAAATGGTAATATCTTTGCTTAAAATATCTTCCAATACCCTTAAGCTTAACCCCGCCTCACTCAAATAAGAGCTAATATCAAGATTTATCTCAACTGAAGTTACATCCTTTGGTATGAGAACAGATTTACTAAACCATTCAGCTTTTTGGGATTTTTTTTCAGTAGTTATCCATTCCTTTTTTATTCCGAAATTATAAAGTATTGAATCAATCGAGCTATTCAGGCTTTCCTTAACATCTTTTCTTTCATTATTCAAAATCGGTATCTCTGATGTATCGGTTTTAACTGTTTTATTTTGCTCGGTCACATCTTTTTTTAGAAAAATTATTAAAGCAAGAACAACTGCTGCTGTTATAAGCGAGCAAAGTAGGATAAGTCGTTTTTTGGGTTTGGCGAAGAAACTCTTACTTTTCAATTATATGAAATTATTGTGAGAAAAATGTGTTTTATATATTGATTATGAACAACTATTTGTAACGAAAAAAGCTAGTAATTATTTTAAAATAGTCGTTTTATAATAGTAAAAATATTCATATTTTAAGTCTAATTCTACATAATTTCCCCCGTAAGCTCAGGGGGTCAATCAAGGAGTAATATTTAATGCAGCCAATTCCGGTTGTCGAAGGTGCTATTGATTCAGCCGTCGGGTCCAGAACTTTTATAGCTAAAGTTTATATGTGGATGGCACTAGGGCTATTTATTACTGCAGCTGTTTCAGTTGCTCCAATCTTAGTCATGGGTGAGTCTGTTTATATGGAACTATTGATAGAAAATATATTCGTATTCTATGGCTTGCTGATATTTGAATTAATTATTGTATTTGCCTTGACTGCAATGATTCATAAAATTCCCGCTCTATTAGGAGCCCTTATCTTTCTGTTTTATTCATTTCTTAACGGAATAACAATTTCGCCTATTTTTATTATATATACAGGCGCTTCAATATTCTCAACTTTTGCTGTTTGTGCGATAATGTTCGGTGGGACTAGCATATTAGGATTTATAACCAAAATAGACTTAACGAAGTTTGGTTCATTCCTTATAATGGCTCTGTTTGGGCTGATAATTGCTATGGTTGTAAACCTGTTTCTGCATAGCGACAGGATGTCATGGATAATATCATTTATTGGAGTCATCTTATTTGTAGGTCTTACTGCTTACGACACGCAAAAGATTAAGAACCTTAGCGGCTCAATCGATAGCTCTTCTGAAGAAGGCCAAAAAGCCTCTATCATGGGTGCGCTCACATTGTATCTGGATTTTATCAATCTTTTCCTCTTCCTGCTAAGGCTTCTTGGCAGAAGAAGATAAAGATTTGTATATAGATTTTTTAAAAATCTAACTTCTGAAATAATGAAGAAGCTATTAATTTTGGCAGCAGCTTTGCTGCTAACAATAAATTTATTCTCACAGGTAACTTTTTCACCTGCATTTCCATCACTTTTGTTTACAGCCCCGGTTTTTTTAACACATTCCGGTGACGGCACAAACCGCATATTTGTTGTAGAACAAAGCGGTTTTATACGCGTGTTTCCAAATGATTCAACCGTATCAAGCTATACAACTTTTTTAAATATTACAAACAAACTTAGCCTGGGGGGCGAACGCGGCCTGTTAGGGTTAGCTTTTCATCCCAATTATTCTTCAAACAGGTATTTTTATATTTATTATACCAGGATTGGCGACGGAGCTTTAATTATTTCCCGT
>DASXTZ010000184.1:0-7002 GCA_036505135.1 Ignavibacteria bacterium | reverse complement strand
TTCCATTTCATAAAGCAAGGTAGTTATAATTCTTGCCCCGCTCATACCAAGAGGATGTCCCAATGCAATTGCTCCCCCGTTAACGTTTACTTTGCTTATATCAAGTCCTAGCTCATCTATACAGGCGATTGATTGAGCAGCAAAAGCTTCGTTAAGCTCAATTAAGTCAATGTCCTCTATTTTTAAGCCGGCTCTTTTGAGAGCCTTTTTTGATGCAGGTATTGGGCCAAGCCCCATACAATCGGGTTCAACACCGGCTGCGGCAGAGGAGATAATTTTTGCGCGGGGCTTGAAACCAAGCTCTTTTGTTTTTTCTTCCGATGCAAGCAAAAGCGCGCATGCGCCATCGTTAATACCTGATGAATTGCCTGCCGTTACTGAACCGGCTTCCTGAACAAAAGCTGGCTTTAGCTTGGCAAGCTTTTCAATCGTTGTATCAAGCCTTGGGAACTCATCTGTATCAAAAACGGTCGTTTCACGCTTACTAATTATTTCAACAGGAGTTATCTCATCCTTAAACCTGCCGCCAAGTATAGCTTCCTTAGTTTTCATTTGAGAATTATATGCAAATTCATCCTGCCTTTGGCGGGAGATGTTATATCTTTTTGCAACATTTTCGGCAGTCTCGCCCATTGAGTAAGGATAATACATCTTAGCAAGCTTTGGATTTGTGAAGCGCCATCCAATTGTTGTATCATAAACCACATTTGTGCGTGAGTATGGTTCGGCAGCCTTCGGCATTACAAAAGGTGCGCGTGTCATTGATTCAGTTCCCCCTGCAATAAAGATATCTCCTTCACTGCACTTAATTCCCCTCATTGCATCAATTACTGCCTGCATCCCTGAGCCGCACAGCCTATTAACAGTGCATCCCGCTATTGAAACCGGCAGCCCGGCAAGCAGCAGGCTCATTCTTGCTATGTTTCGGTTATCTTCACCTGCCTGGTTTGCGCATCCAAGAATTACATCTTCTATAAGCTCTTTGTTTATTCCTTTTTCGTCAAAATTGCGTTTTACGATTTCTTTTATAACACCTGCTGCAAGGTCGTCAGGGCGAACGTCTTTTAAAGCGCCTCCGTATTTGCCAATGGGAGTTCTGGTAGCATCAATAATATATGCAGTTTTTTTCAACTATTTAGCTATAATTTCCTGGAAAACTACGCAAAATACCTAAATATCATATGTTAAACAAGGAAGGGCAAAGTGCTTTTAATTATCTTTTTATTTTAAAATTCGTAATTTTGTTCAAAATCTAAAGGCGAAAAATACAAATGAAAAAATTAATTTCAGTTCTTGCAGTTATTGTAGCAGTATTTTTAATAATCAGCTGCTCATCTTTTAATAAGCTTAAGGAAAAGTTCAGCTCAAAGAAGGATAAGGAAAAAACCGAGGAAACGGTTAAGGAGGAAACCAAAGAAGTAACCTCAACCGATGATATAGCTTTTTACAATAAATATATTGAGGTTTCTAATAAGATTCAGGAGGCAGGCGAAAAAGTATATAAAGATTATATAAATGATGTGCCCGACCCTAAATCAATTAGTAAAAACAGCTTTATACTTGCTGTAGGGTTTTCTTTCTCTGTAGATAATCTTCAAAGAGTTACAAAAGAATATAACCGCTCGTATTATGACGAAGGAGAGCTATCAAAGCTTAAGGCAGCCGGGGAAATGAAGAGTGCGGTGGAAACCGAGCTGAAGAATTTGCTTAAGGTATTGGAAGATTACCATGCTACAGCAAGAAAGGTAGCAGATTATTACAGCAAAGGTGAATTTAAGAAAGATTTATCTAAAGCAGTACCTTATGATGAAGAGATGAAAAGTGTTTATGATAAATACAAAACTGCCTTTAATAAATTTTCCGATGTAATAAAGAACTATAAACCAAAGAAGGAAAGACGCGACCCGAATTCTATTTCAAATCCCGATGAAAAAGCCGTTGCTATTCTTCTGAATGCTTATGAGAATACCCTTGATAAGGCGGAAGAATTTTATGACGCATTTAACGGTCTTGAGTATAAAGAGGACTTGAGCAGAGCAAAAACCAGGCTTGATGAGTTCAGGGATAATTTAAAAGAAGACAAAAATTCGGTAATGAATGCAGGTTTCACAGAAAAAACAAAGTATATGAAATACAGCTACGAGGATTATTTCCTCAAAATGGCGGATGGTTTTATCGAGGCAGGAAAAAAGTTTTTTGATGAAGCTCCGGCTGCTAAAAATCAGAATGAGTTCAACACATTATACGATGCCGTAGTGAATAATTATAACTATATGATATCGGCTTATAATACTAATATTAATGTTGCTAATACGTTTAGAAACTGGTAGTACAGTTTGTCTCCCTGAGCGCAGCGAAGGGTCTCATAAACCCATAAATTACAGCGCCAATGAGATTGCTTCGCTACGCTCAGAATGATAAGAATCACCCCGGAAGTCTGATTGAAAAGCCGGCACCGATAAAGTAATCGGGCGACTTATCGGTAATGCCAACCCCGCCGGATACATCTGCCTGAATATTTTTTGCAAATAGATATGTGAAGCCGCCATCCAGCCTGTGATCAGGTATTTCTTTTTGTGGTAAAAATCCGTACGATTCAACAAACATTGAGAGTTTTTTGATTAAGGATATACCAAGAGATAAAGTATAAATGCCCGTTGCCTTTGGATCATCGCCATTCCACTCACCGCCCAGATTATAAGATAAACTAAAGCGGTCACTTAAAGTATGGGCCATTGCAAAACGGAAATTAGCCCCTACATAACGTGGTTGAAAAGGCCCATACGGGTCCTGTGGAATGGTAAGATGAAACAAAAAGGAAGTTTCAGGAGTGGCTTCCATTTCTTCCATTATTTTTATTTTTACCCCTAAAAGAAAAGGCCCTATTCCCTTACTTTTAATAATAACTTCAGAATACTCTTCGAGTTGAGGAAATACACTTATTGTATTTATTGTTTCCCAAAAATATTGTATGCCTAACCGAATTTCCAGATTCTTTACAAGACCATATCTTAATAAAGCAGAGAAAGAATTGGTTGTAGTTGCATATGTATATTTAATGGGTTCGCTCTGCGGAATTTTGTCTTTTTCTAATTCAAAGCCGGTTTCCAATTGTATGAAATTTTCTGGCACTATAGTTGCCGATTCTGTCTGGTCGGGCCTGTCGGTAACAATATCTTCAACTTTTTGTGAATACAAATTTAAGCTGAAAAAAATATATATCGCAGTTATTAATGTTTTCATTGGGATTGTAAAAAAAATTGTTTATGTAAGATTGCCGATTCTGCTATCCGTGCCACGAATTATTACTGCTTTTAATCAAACTAGAACTATCAAAATTTGTATTTTCTACATAACTTTAAAAATCATTCAATCGTGGCACGGCTAAAAAGTCACTGTTTCACTATTTCGCTCTTTATCCCAGCCATTCACTAAACGTTTGGTAAAGAAGGAATGCGTTAAAACCCATTATTATTATACTGATTATCCATGCGGAAATTTTTAGCATCGGCTTGTTGGCAAACTTGCCCATCTTATCTTTATTGCTTGTAAATATTACGAGCGGAACCACGGCGAAGCTCAGTTGTATCGATAGAATTACCTGGCTTAGTATCAAAAGGTTAGTTGTCCCTTTTTCACCATATAATACAGTAATAATAAACGCGGGGGTAATGGCAATCAGCCTTGTGATAAGCCTTCTCAGCCACGGTTTCAGCCTTAGGTTAATAAATCCTTCCATAACGATCTGGCCTGCAAGTGTTCCGGTTAAGGTTGAATTCTGCCCGGAGGCAAGCAAAGCAATTGCAAATAAAAAACCGGCTAAGGTAACTCCAAGTACCGGGTCAAGCAGCTTGTGAGCATCCATTATATCTGCCACTTCGCCGTATCCGGAGGAATGAAATGAAGCGGCTGCCACAATTAGAATGGCTGCGTTTATAAAGAAAGCAAGTAGCAGGGCCGCAGTTGAATCAATAGTTGCAAATTTGACAGCATTTTTTTTCCCTTCCTCGGTTCTTTCATAAGCCCTTGTTTGAACTATACTTGAATGTAAGTACAGGTTATGCGGCATAACAGTTGCGCCAAGAATACCGATGGCAATATAAAGCATTCCGGGATTGGTAATTATTTCAGGTTTTGGAAGTATTCCTCCGAGTATGGAAATAAAGTCCGGTTTCGAGACAATAATTTCATAAGCGAAACAGAAAAAGATAACAGTTATTAATCCTGCAATCAGGCTTTCGATATACCTGAAACCTTTGTATTGAAAGAAAAGAATAACAAGAACGTCAAGCACTGTAATCAGCACGCCGACTGCAAGCGGTATTCCAAACAGCAGGTTCATAGCAATAGCCGAACCGATTACTTCGGCAAGGTCGCATGCGGCTATGGCAATTTCGCAAAGCAGCCATAATATAACCGATACGGATTTTGAATAATTATCCCGGCACGCCTGGGCAAGGTCACGCTCTGCAGCTATACCCAGCTTTAATGATAAGTGCTGCAGAACCATGGCAAATATATTCGAAATAAAAATGACAGCAAGCAAAGTATAGCCAAACTTTGCCCCGCCGGCAATATCGGTTGCCCAGTTGCCCGGGTCCATATAACCAACAGCAACCATAAGTCCCGGGCCGGTAAATGCAAGTATCTTTCTCCATGCACTTCCATGAGTAGGAACTTTTATCGTTGAAAAAACTTCGGGAAGAGAAGGTATTACTACGCCCTTTCTCCAGCCGTTTATTTTTAGATCGGATGTTTCTTTATGAAATAATCTTTTGAGCATTTACACTTCCTTTACACTACACTACAAAAATTAATTCCGCCATTTTTTTACTCAGCAGGTGTTTCTTGCCGTCAAGTGTTATTAATACCGAGCCGTCAAACGTTATTTTTTCATTTAAATGGATCTTTGAATTCAGCCTCAATCCTATCTTTGAGAAATATTTCAGAATTTCAACAGAGGTATCAGTGACCTTTGCTATTACGTAGTCAAAACCTTCCGGGGCTGCGCTTAAAAGCCTGTAATGAGTTACAGGCAGTTTACCATGCTTATCAGGGATTGGTTCGCCATGCGGGTCAAATTTCGGCAATCCCAGGTATTCATCAAGCTTATCAATAAACATATCGGAGCAAACGTGCTCAAGCCGTTCGGCTTCTGCGTGGACTTCATCCCACCTGTAGTTTAAGTGCTGCTGAAGAAAAACTTCAAGAAGCCTGTGCTTACGGATAAGATTAATGGAAATTTTTTCACCCTCTTTAGTAAGCTTAAATCCATGATATGGAGTGTTCTCTATCCATCCCTGCTGGGAAAGCTTAGTTACCATTTCGCTTACAGAAGCGGGTGAGATTTCCAGCACGTCGGCAAGACTGCCTGTGTTGACCTTTTTGCCTTCTTCCTGTATGTGATAAATATTTTTTAAATAGTCTTCTTTTGACTGTGATGGCATTTTTAGCATAAAAATTAGGTTTATCTTATTACAAATTTAGGCAAGCCTAAAATTAAAGTCAAGGAATTTTCTGGTATTTATTAAAATCGGTTCATAAATTAAATAAGTATATGATATTTACCTGTTTATTTCTTGTAAGATTTTTTTGGGAATCGGTCTGCAGGAGCAATTTTTAGCATGTTCTAAATGCCATTTGATTCTCTGTTCTAAGGTCGGGTTCTTAGGCATCCGGTGAACCTCGTGCCAATTTTTATTTATTTTTTTTGCAGATTTCTCTCTCATAGTTTTTTTGAGGGTTGCATAGCCTTTATTAAAGGATAGCTGAACAATATAAGCACACCAATATCTACACCTATATTAAACCATACACCAAGCCAGGCAGAAAATAATGCTTCAACGGCTAACCACACAGTAAGTCCGTACATCAAAATTCTTAAAAGTTCAGGGTCATTTCTTTTAAAAGCTAGCCTGCCTACAAAAAAAAGTGTTACACCCCAGCCCATCATAATTGCTCCATAGAGTGCGCTTTCCCATGCAAGTAATACACCTTTGTTAACTGGAAGGATTCCAAGCCCGAAGAATGCATATAATATTCCAAAGAGAATTAATATAATGGAAACAATGCTAAACCATATCATTAATTGTTTTGAACTCATTTTACTTCATTAACTATTGCCTCGTCCAATGGCTCAACTGCAAATGAATAATATTTTATTAATTCGCCTTTTTCGTTAAGCAGGTATTTGCAGAAATTCCAGTTTGGCGCTTTATCATTCCATCCGTTATCAGAAGGGGAGCAAAGCCATTTATAAAGCGGATGCATACCCTGGCCTTTCACGGAAATCTTTTCAAACATTGGAAATGTTACATTGAAGTGTTTTGTGCAGAAAGCCTTTATCTCCTCGTTAGTTCCGGGTTCCTGTTGCCCGAAATCGTTTGCGGGGAAACCCAGTATTACCAGCTTATCCTTATATGTTTCATAAAGCTTTTCGAGGCCCTTATATTGCGGTGTGTAACCGCATTCTGAGGCAACGTTAACTATGAGAATTTTTTTACCTTTATATTCGGAGATCTTTATGTCCTCTCCGTCAATTGATTTAACCGTGAAATCATAAATTGATTTAATTCCCTGTGGATACATAATATTTTGCGGTCTGGTTTTAATTACCTTACAGCCAAAAGTTGTTAGTATGAAATAAATAATGCCCAATGTGAATAAACTTTTTTTAATCATAGTTATTTAAAACCCCTCTCCATGTGGAGAGGGGTTGGGGTGAGGCTTAAAACCCATATTTCAAAAACCCTCCGTCAACCGCAATTATTTCACCTGTAATATATGAAGAAGCTGGCATAACAAGAAAAGCTGCTGCAGCAGCAATATCTTCAGGTTCACCTATTTTTTTTAAAGGAGTGCGTGAAAGGATTTTTTTAACAAACTCTTTATTAGTAACATATTTTTCAGTTAGTGGAGTTCTAATATACCACGGAGCAATTGCATTTACTCTGATATTATCTTTAGCCCATTCGACGGAAAGATATTTTGTAAACTGATTAA
>DASXTZ010000183.1:0-3280 GCA_036505135.1 Ignavibacteria bacterium | reverse complement strand
CCCGACCACAGAAGATGAAACGATGCAGATACTTACAAATATAAAGCATAAGTATGAAGAGCATCATAACGTTAAATATACCGATAAAGCAATTGAAGGCGCTGTTAAGTTAAGTTCAAGATATATTACCGATAGATACCTGCCTGATAAAGCTATTGACGTAATGGATGAGGCCGGTTCGCGTGTACATCTTGCTAACATAGTTGTTCCTGACCATATAGTTGACCTTGAAACCCAGATACAGGATATAAAATTAAAGAAGAACCAGGTTGTAAAGAACCAGAATTTTGAAGAAGCTGCAAGGCTAAGGGACGAAGAAAAACGTTTGATCAATGACCTTGAACAGGCAAAGCTTGACTGGGAAGTTGCATCGCAAAGCATAGTACATGAAGTCAGTGAAGAAAATGTAGCTGATGTTGTATCGATGATGACAGGTATTCCTGTTAACCGTGTTGCACAGTCAGAAACTGAGAAGCTTGTTAAGATGGAGGACGAGCTTAAAAAATTTATTATCGGGCAGGATGAAGCAATTATTAAGCTTTCAAAAGCTATACGCAGAACAAGAGCCGGATTAAAAGATCCTAACCGTCCAATAGGCTCATTTATTTTCCTCGGTCCTACCGGTGTTGGTAAGACTGAAATGGCAAAAGTTCTGGCGAGATTCTTATTTGACAGTGAGGAGAATCTGATCAGGATAGATATGAGTGAATACATGGAGAAGTTCAATGTATCGCGTTTGGTTGGAGCTCCTCCCGGATATGTAGGTTACGAGGAAGGCGGGCAGCTTACAGAAAAAGTTCGCCGCAAACCATATTCAGTAGTGCTGCTTGATGAAATCGAAAAAGCGCATCCTGATATATTCAATATCCTGCTCCAGGTTCTTGATGAAGGCGTATTGACAGATAGCCTTGGCAGGAGAGTTGATTTCAAAAATACGATTCTCATTATGACATCCAATATCGGGACAAAAGATATTAAATCAATTGGCGGACTTGGATTCGTTGAGCCTAAACAGGAAGATAAGTATGGCAAGATGAAATCACAGATAGAGGATTCAGTTAAGAAAGTTTTCAGCCCTGAGTTCCTTAACAGGATAGATGATCTGATCACCTTCAAGCAGCTAACCAAAGAAGATATATTTAAGATCATCGATATATCGACAAAACAGCTTCTTAAACGCATCTTGTCGCTTGGTATCGAATTTGAATTTGAAACCACTGCAAAAGACTTCCTAAGCGAAAAAGGATATGACCCGTTATTCGGAGCAAGGCCTCTAAGGCGCGCAGTTCAGAAGTATGTCGAAGACCCTGTTTCAGAGGAGATATTAAAAGGCACTTTTAAGGAAGGCTCGAAGATAAAGGTTTCTTATAAAGAAGGTGAAGAAGGATTAACTTTCATTGATGCTAATGTAGAAAAACCGGCCGACCCGCCAAAAGTAGCGGAAAAGCCTTCATTAGAGAGTTAATCACGTGAAACGTGAAAAAGTGAAACGTAAAACACGAATTTCAACAAGGGGTCATGACCCCTTGTTTTTTTATCCCGGTTCATGAGATGAGCCGGGATTTTTTTATGTGGATAAGTTACATTCGTCCTACGACTGCGAGTCGTAGGACGATTATTCACTCCTTTTTTTCCAATTTCAAGAAAGGTCATGACCCTTTTACTTTTATTATCCCCGCTCTCCGTTAGCCGGGATTTCTGTTTATGCCTTGATGATATTTATTTTAAAAGGTAGTTTTAACCATAAAAAAATAATTCTTGGGGAAATGAGAAAAATATACAATTCATTATTTTTTGTAATACTTGTGGTGTGCACTTCATACAGCCAGGTAACATTTACCGATGTTGCCGTTACAATGGGAGTTAATGACCCCGGCGCAGGACAAGGAGCAGTAATGCTTGATGTAAACAATGAAGGCTGGCTTGACATATTTCTTGACAACAACAATAACCAGAATAAGCTATGGATAAATAACTCAGGCACAAATTATACAGACCAGACAAACGCATACGGGCTGAATTTTATAGGTCCGGGCAGGGGAGTCTCGGCTGCTGATTTTGATAATGATGGAAATATTGATTTGATGATTGGGCAATTTAATGCAACATTAATACTTTATAAAAATTCAGGCAGCTCGTTTACTAATTATACTTCAACAGCAGGAATATCGCTTACAAGCTGGGGCGGCTCGATTAACTGGTTTGATTATAATAACGATGGTAAGATTGATGCAATGCTTGGCAATGACGGCGTTCCATATCATTATAATTATCTTTTCAGAAATGATAACTTATTAAGTTTTACTAACGTTGCATATTCGTCAGGCCTGACAGATAGTGCTTCCACTTTGACTATTGCTACTGCGGATTATGATAATGACGGGGACATGGATGTTTTCTGCGGCTCACAGACGATAATACCGCCAAACAATGTTTCAGGCCTGCTTTACAGAAATAACGGAAACGGAACATTTACGGATGTTACAAATGCATCAGGGCTAATTACTTTATATTATTCATGGGGTTCTGACTGGGGCGATTTTGATAACGACGGTGATATGGATCTATATCTGGCAAACTCAAATGCAATGAATCAGCTATTCAAAAATAACGGAAGCGGAACTTTTTCTGATGTAACCGCTCAATATGGAGTCGGCGACCTTACACAGTCTTTTTCATGCGGATGGTTTGATTATGATAATGATGCTGACCTTGATCTGTATGTTGCCAATGCGAGCACCGGTGTTGATAAGCTCTACAGGAACGATGGAAGCACATTTACCGACGTTGCAGCAGCATCCGGAACCAATGATACAAGGCATTCAGCATGTATAAGCCTGGGCGATTTTAACAACGATGGTTGGGTAGATATTTATCTGGTAAATAACGGCTCCGAAAACAGGTTATACAAAAACAACGGCGGAAATAACAATAAATGGGTCATCTTAAAACTTAGAGGTGTTGCTTCAAACCGTTCGGCAGTTGGCACAAGGGTAAGAGTCAAAACAGGCAGCCTGAATCAGATAAGGGAAGTGCAGGGCGGCTCGGGCGGCAAAGGGCAAAACTCTCTGCCGGTTGAATTCGGCCTGGGTAGTGCTGCTACTATAGATAGCCTTATTGTAAGATGGCCAAGCGGAACGATTCAGGCATTTGCAAATGTTAATCCCAATATTATTTATTCCCTTACCGAAGGAGGCTCACTGCTTGGAGTGAATCTAACCGGCTCGGAAATTCCGCAGAATTTTTCACTGGGACAAAATTATCCGAATCCGTTTAATCC
>DASXTZ010000182.1:0-4444 GCA_036505135.1 Ignavibacteria bacterium | reverse complement strand
TATTTAATTAAAAGCAATTTTTTTGTCTCTGAATAGCCTTTTGAGACCAGTCTGTAAAAATAAACTCCGCTGGAACAGGCTTCCCCATTCCACTCAATACAATATACGCCCGCTTTTAAGTTATCATTTATCAGGGTTTGTATTTCCTGCCCTGTGGCATCGAAAATCTTTAATTCAATATATTGTTCTGAAGGATTTTCAAACTTAATAGTTGTTACAGGATTAAAAGGATTAGGATAATTTTGATGAAGAGAGAATCTTTCCGGAATGTAATTACCAATTGAAATTCCGACTGTTGAGATAAACTTTATTCCCCACCTGTAAACTCTTCCCGAATCTACCGCCGCTGAATTATCTGTCACAGAAAGCCGCCAGTAACCATTTTGATTTGTTTGGGGAAGATTTGAAAGCGGCGTAACAGGCCTTACCCTCATGGAAAAAGGAACAAGACTAGTATTTATCAGGCTATCGGCAAAATCATCGAACACTGTCATTATGTCGTTATTTGTTCCGCCCGTTGCAGAAATTAAATTTATGTTTGTTCCGTTTGGAGCACGAAGGTTTAAAGTAACATCAGTTGCATTTGTATGGTTCATAAGCACAGCCAGGGTAACTCTGTTTGATCCGGAAACATTATTTATTAAAATTGAATCTCTTACCGTTGTTCCGTTTCCGACATGAATCCTCCCTGCATTTAGTGAATATGAATTTGCAATAAAGCCGCCGTCATTGTTCGAGAGGCGGAGTAAAGGAGCTTCGCCTGCACCTCCTGCCCCGCTGACGTTGTTTAATCTTTCAAAGTAAACATTAAGCCTGGGATAAGCTATATTTGAGTTATTAATGTTATCTAAGGTATTGCCTTCAAAGTTATAGCTTGCCTGCAGGCCCGAATTTCCCGTATAATTCAGGTTATCAAGGCTTGTATATAAAAAGTTTGATATTTCCTGCTGGGTTTTAACATACTTGCTAATTTTTACTGCGTCCATGTTTCCATACATTGTCTCACCAAAAAGGCTTTTGCCGATAAATAATGAATCATTTGAAAGGGAAATATTGCCCGGTGCACTTGACCTTAAGCTGTCAAGCACTCCGTTTGAATACAACTCCATTTGGCCGGTTGAGCCCCGGTAGGTAGCAGCTATATGCGTCCACACTCTTGGGAGAATTGGGCGTCCTCCTTGCAGGATTTTTGTCCCTGAATTTAATATAAAAATTGGTGCATTTGAAGGCGTGCTTGAAATTGCCAGTATATAATTGTAAGCGGATGAACCTTTGCTTATAATAGTTTGAGGAGCAGCTCTGTAAGCATCAATATATACCCATGCCTCAATTGTGCATGCCGTATCAAGGTCAAAAATGCCGGCATCGGAAGCAGCTATCCAGCTCCCGCCGGGGAAGCGCATGTAATAATTTGTTTGAGTCCTGTAATTATCCGGGTTAAAGCCATTACCGTTCAAATATGCTCCGTTTAAAACTGTAAGATCATTAAAGCTGCCAACGCGGTCAAATCCGTTACCGTCAAAATTCCATGAGGCGGCAAGGTTGGAAAAATAAACAGCGCTGTTTAATCCTGCTATATTGGTAACCATTTCCATTCCAAGCGGCACTCCGCGGTTATTTGCAATTACTGATGCTGTCTTTACACTTTTGTAGATCCGCAGGTTATCCAGCCGGCCGCGCAGCCCATTTGCAAAATTTCCGGGCACATAGCAATTGCCTATTCTTAAGGAATCAGCAGTATTTGCCAAAGGGGCGATATTTGATGTAAATGACTGAATAAGCGTTCCGTTTATGTAGAATCTTATAGTATCATTGTTTGGAAATGCATTCTGAAACGTAACCGCAAAATGAGACCATCCGTTTAATGCCAGCCTTGTGGCAGCAGTTTGAACAAAAGAATAATTGCCCCCGTTAAGATTCAGCTGGAGCTTGCCGGCGTTACCCGGATTTGATGCCGACCCCTGAACCAATAATGCATAGCCATCGCTTAAGCTGCTGTTAACCTTGCTTAGTATTGTTTTGTTTGCGCCAACAGTATCCTGAACAAATATCCAGCTTTCAATAGTGAAGGCAGAATCCAGAGTTAAATCACCGTCGTTTGCTGCTGCCATATAATCATTAACACCATCAAAGTTTACCCACTGGTTATAATAATACTGCGAGTTCAAACCTCCGCTAAAAATAACCAGAAGGATAAATAGAAAGATTATTCTTTTCATCAGAATAAATTATTTGCTTAAAATCATTTTCTTTGTTATGCTGTAATTATCATATTGAAGCCGGTAATAATAAACGCCGCTGGAAAGATTTGCTCCATTAAAACTGGCTTCATAAGTCCCCGGATTTAACTGCTCATTGATTAGGGTGGCAACTTCACGGCCAATTATATCGTTAATAACCAGCTTCACCGTCCTCCCCCTTGCCCCGTGGCTCCACGCTTCGCTGTTCAAAGGGGGAATATTGAATCTGATAGTTGTTGAAGGGTTGAATGGATTCGGATAGTTCTGCGAGAGCTCAAAATGGGAAGGAATTTCATTATTGATCTTTATTATGCCAATAGGATTCCTGTTTCCAATCAGCACGTCGTCGATGTTTATCCATAAGCCGGAAGACTGGCTTATAACCATGTAGTAACGCCATGCTATATATATTCTTTGCCCGCTGAACTGGCTCAGGCTGAATTTATGCTGTGTCCATACATTGTTATTTAACGGCAGGCCGGCTGAATCATTGCTCTTTATTGTTGCAAGCTTTAGTATCGATGAATTTGGATTTTGCGCTGAACATACATGTATCTGAACCGAATCGGGATAGGGAACAATTAATGGTGTGCTTCCGAGCAGGCACCAGAATATTAAACTATCGCCGATCTGTATCCTTAAGCTGTCTGTCCATACCCAGTCATCGTTTAAATTATTATTACCAAGTCCGGCAAGCCAAAAGATGAATAAACATTTTTTACCTGAGTGCGCACGGGGTTTGAAAATTGCCGTATCTCCCCCGAAATGCTGGTTAGTGTCATTAACCGCCCAGCCCATGACAGGGTTATTCTGGTCTACATCCATCTTTTTCCACCCGGCCGGCAGGCTGTCGGGAAAAACAAGAGGTATGGTCTCAAAATCAGATTGAAATAGTATTCTCTGTGAAAAAGACGGAGAATAGAAAACCAGAAGCAGGATAAAAACTGCTAATCGTTTGTTCATGGCGTTTAATTTCGGAGAAATTAGCCTAACTAAAATATATTTTATTAAAAAAGCAATATATTTAAAAACGGAAGGGTAGATGAACTTAGTGCATTGAAAATATTTAAATCCAGCAAAAATCGTGCCACGAATTAGAAATAAATTATATATTTTAGATAAATTTTACTTCCAGTTCCTTACTCTCACATCGCTTGGATAGTCAACATGGAAATCAAGATATGACTGGTTTAAGTTAACCTCATCCATAGTTATTTTAAAATACTCGCCTTGTTTTGGGCGGCGGACTTCAACTTTTCTTGCATAGCTGGTCGAGCCGTATGATGAGAAGTTAGAAAACTCAAACGATATCAACGTTGTTCCTGTTTTGCTTAAATAGATATATTTACTGACAGAGTAATTATCCTTATCCACCCAGTATCTTCTTGTAATAGTCCCTCTTTTTAATGAAAGGACATACTGGCTGCCCTCTTCACTCATAGAAAGTTCATCTTTTTTTCCTTTTGAGATACGAACAGTGCCCGAAAAACAATTCAGCAAGTCATCAAAAGTGCAGCGTATTCTTGTCAGCGCTCCGATGTTTAATATAGTTGTTGAGCCTGTTGTAACAACATCATTCATATCATCAAAGAAAACAAACTTATCGCGCGCAAAATGTCCTGTAGCAACATCTATACCCAGCGGTCCCTCTATCTTAAGCCAAACATCATCTTTCTTTTTTACCTTCATGGTTATGTCACCTGACTCGTCCATTTTGGGGGTCTTTATCTTTATTTCACCCTCGGAATAAACGTTATCAACTTCTGCCGAACGGCTATTCACTTCTTTTATAATAGAAGAGATCTGCGCCTTAACAGGGTCAGTTTCTGTTTGCAATGTATCTTCCTGCGAAAGAGCAACCTTTGTTGAAAAGAATGTTAATGCGAGAATGCTGATTAAGATATTTGTTTTTACCATAGTTTTTAGCTATTACTAATTATGATTAATTGTTAAATTAGCTAATATTTTGAAAGAATTCATCACTTTAATAGAGTAATGATTTAAGCTTGCGAAAGGACGAATATTTTAATGAAAACAAGCAATAAAGGCATAAAAACACGAATTGAAAAAGATTCATTAGGTGAAATAGAAATCCCTGCTGAGGCGTACTACGGCGTTCAGACAATGCGGGCTGTTAATAATTTTCCGATAAGCGGATGGAAGGCGCATCCGGTTATGATAGATTCATATGTATATATAAAGAA
>DASXTZ010000181.1:0-15726 GCA_036505135.1 Ignavibacteria bacterium | reverse complement strand
TAGACACACGTCCTGCATATAAGGCAGACTTCATTTTCCCATGGTTAATTTTCGAATCCTTTTTTTCAAAGCAAGTAAGAAATTTAAAAGAAATTAAATATTCGGTTTAAGCTGTATTTATTATGCATCTAATATTGAAAGTATTTCTTCAATTTACATTTCATACATAGTAGCCGAAATATTTTTAGCTGTGTTTATAATTTAAATGACATTTAAGATTGGTAACTATATACAGACAAACCCTGCAAAAATAGAGCAAAACAGCGAATTATGGTAAACAGAACTCACGAGTATTGACAATTTTGTCAATACCATATATTAAAAAAAGCGTTTATATTTATAAAATACTAAAACGGCTAATTAAATTTTTATGCTTCCAAACAACTTTAATGCACCCATAGAGGAAATATCTCAATCAAGGAAACATCATATTTTGGTTTTAAAGATAGACCAGATAGAGATGGAGCATTCCTTAAAAGTACACGATTTATTAATGAATGCTACTACGCTGAATGAATTGGATGTAATCCTGCAAACCAATGGTGGTGACATAAATTCTGCATATCAGATAATAAAATTTTTAAGAAATTATGCAAAGAAAGTTTTTATAATTATCCCTTACTACGCCAAAAGTGCAGGAACTCTGATTTGTTTAGGGGGTGATGAAATATTATTAGCTGGCTTTTCGGAACTCGGGCCACTTGACACTCAGATTTATGAAGAACAAGGCGGTACGGGTTCGGAATATGTATCTGCTTTGAACGGTTTTAAGGCTTTGGAAAGTATTCAACTCCATTGTGTAGAAACCTTAGATACGGCTACATTGTTAATATATAAAAGGAGTGGTTTAAAGGTAGCCGAAGCGTTTGAGTTAGCTAATAAATTTACAGGAAAAACAAGTGGAAAACTATATTCTCAGTTAAATGCATATAAATTAGGATACTATTCAAGAGCTTTAGGAATCGGGGAACATTATGCTAAACAAGTTTTAACAAGATATATGAAATGGGATGCAAAGCCCTCTGCTGATACGGTAAAAAAATTAGTTACGGGTTATCCCTCTCACGATTTTGTTATTGATGTAGATGAGTTAGTTAGCTTAAAGTTACCTGCCAAAATGATTGATAGTGCTTTATTAAAAAGCATTTGCACATTAAGGGATTTAATTAAAAAGTATAAAGGCGATTTAATTGAATTTATAGAGTTTAAAGACAATTCTCAAAAAGAGATACCGGAAAAATTAAAAGAAAAATTAACAGAAGAAGTAGAATCAAATAATGGAGGGAAGAAAAATGATATTCAGTAAAAAAAACCTTATTCTATCCTCACAAGAAAATGATTCTGAGCAGGAGCAAGATGCAAGAGAAATTTTCAATGAAGAAATATTAGAGATAAGAAAATTATACGATGAAATAAAGGAAGGCTCGGAAGATTCCAAAATTTTCAAAGAAACCGAAGATTGTGTAGATTCTTAGTTTTTCTTTGTTTCTTTTTTTAAAATTTTTTCATTGCCTCTTCAAACGTCATATTGAGTTTAAGAGGCTTTTCTTTTTGTGGTAATTTTTCTTTAGTAGTTTTTTTATATTTTTCTTTTTTATCCATTGCTTCTAAAATTTTATACATAAATCTACCATTAACTTTAGAAATAGTAAACAGGGGAACCCTCCGTGAGGGGGAACATATGTAGGCGCTGGGGTATGCTTGACGGCTTTGTGAGCATTTCTTTTCTCCACTTCTCCCCCTGTGGCAAAAATGGTTTTTGCTTTTCTTTGCGCGCTTTGCCGCTTTGCGAGCGAACGCTTTTCCTCTGCAATAGTGCACAAATTTTTTCCTATCCTTCCCTTTCTGTTTATCGTATATTTACGATGAACGATATGAATAAATCGAAAAATTATGAATTTTCACAGGAATTTCAGGATATTGCGAGATTTGCTAAGGCAATATCTCATCCGGCAAGAGTGGCAATCCTCCAAACCTTAGCAGAAAAGAATTCCTGCATCTGCGGCGAGATTGTTGATGTCATGCCGCTCTCGCAATCAACCGTATCACAGCATTTAAAAGAGCTAAGGGATGCAGGTATTATCCAGGGCGAGATTCAGGGACCAAAATCATGTTACTGCATTAATTATACAAGCCTGAAAAAGAATTTTGAATCATTAAATAACTTAATAAATAAACTAACAGCAAATTGCGAATCATCATGCAGTACTGATGCTGATTCCTCATGCTGTAAATGAAAGTAAAAAAATGAAAAACGAAGAAACCAAAACTGAAGAAAAAACCTGCTGCGGTTCGGATTGCTGCAAAGGAAAAGCTTAACCACCCCTGCCTGCAGCAGGCAGGCCTTAATCCCCTGCTAAATCAGGAGGGGATAATAGAAAATTGTTTTCAACCCACTCATCCCCTCCTTTGTAAGGAGGGGGGGCAGGGGGTGGTAGAACATAAAAAATAAAAAAAGAAAGGAGATTGCTTCATCCCGCTAAAGCGGGATTCGCAATATTAAAAAATGGAAACAAACGAACAATTAAAAAACCTAGTAAAAGAAAGCTATACAAAGATAGCGGAACAATCAAAATCACAAAACGAATCATCATGCTGCGGCGCAGCCGGATGCTGCAGCGATGAAGTTGATTACGCAACATTTGCAGAAGATTACAAAAAGCTTAAAGGCTACAATCCCGATGCAGATCTTGGACTTGGCTGCGGTGTGCCTACGGTATTTGCGCAAATTAAGGAAGGCGATACTGTTATTGACCTCGGCTCCGGTGCCGGGAATGATGTATTTGTTGCCCGCGCAATTACAGGGAAAACAGGCAGGGTAATTGGAATCGACATGACAGATGCTATGATAGAAAAAGCAAGAAAAAATAATAATAAGCTTGGCTTTACAAATGTTGAATTCCGTTTTGGTGATATTGAGAATCTGCCTGTTGAAGATAACACAGCAGACGTAACTATCAGCAACTGCGTGCTGAACCTTGTGCCAGACAAGAAAAAAGCCTTTAAGGAAATTTACAGGACAATGAAATCTGGCGGACATTTTTCAGTATCCGATATCGTTATCAAAGGCAATCTGCCCCAGGCAGTTAAAATAGCGGGTGAATTATATGCAGGATGTATCGGCGGCGCTATAGATATAAATGAATATCTTAACATTATAAACCAAACGGGTTTCATAAATGTAGAAGTTCAGAAGGAAAGAGAAATCAGTATTCCCGACTCCGTATTGTTAGGATATATAGACCAAAATGAGCTTGAAGCACTTAAGGCCTCCGGCGCAAAGATTTTGAGTGTGAACGTTTACGCAAAGAAACAATAACACAACAATACCAAAAACAAGGGGTCATGACCCTTGTTTCACATTTTTAGTCGAAAAAATTGAATGTATCCGGATTTTTGTGAATGAGTATGACATAAATTTCAAAAACCACTAAAGTGGTTACTTTTTTATTTCAATTATTACCCACGACTAAAGTTGTGGGCTGAACCTGTATAACCAATTACAAATTTTTTAATAAAATATTTACAATCCTCTTTGCAGCCTTGCCGTCCATAAGCTTCGGTATTCTGCCTTTTTTATAGGAGCCGGAAAATATTTCTTTAACTTTTCGGATTATAAGCTTTTCATTCAAGCCGCATAAAGTATTAGAGCCGATCTCAATTGTCTCGGGGCGTTCAAACGAATCACGCAGCGTAAGGCAGGGTCTTTTAAGAAAGGTGGCTTCTTCCTGTATCCCTCCCGAATCTGTAATTACAAATTTGGAGTCCATTAGAAGCCTTATGAAATCAGTATATCCGGCAGGTGCGGTGATCTGAAGATTTTTAATTTTTTCAAATTCGCTTCCTAAACCATACTCACCTATCATTTTCAGCGTCCTTGGATGAACAGGAAAAACAATCTTAATGTCAGAATTATACTTTACCGCGTTTTCAGAAACTTTTCTGAAGATTGAAATAATTTTCTCAAGATTTTCTTTTTTGTCAACATTCACGGGACGGTGAATTGTAGTTAATATATAATTACCCTTCTGAAGCCTTAATTTTTTCAGAATGCCTGATCTGCTAAGTTCGTTTTTATGATAGATTATCGAATCTATCATTGTATCGCCTGCAAGATATATTTTCTTTTTCGATACACCTTCGTTAACCAGGTTAGTAACCCCAATCTTCTCTGTCACAAACAGGTATTCGGAAAGATTATCGGTTACTATTCTGTTAATCTCTTCCGGCATTGTTCTATCGAAGCTTCTCAGACCTGATTCAACATGTGCAAGAGGCAGGGTCGATTTACCATGATGAACTTTAGAACAAACAATAGCGCATGCTAAGGTTGAGTTTACATCGCCAAAAACTATAATCATATCCGGCTTTTCTTTATGCACAACGTTTTCAAACTCATGCATTATCCTGCCTGTTTGCTCAGCATGTGAAGCCGAGCCGATACCAAGATAAATATGAGGCTCAGGCAAAGCCAGGTCTTTAAAGAAAACTTTAGAAAGCTCGTGGTCGTAATGCTGCCCTGTGTGGAGAATTTTATGGGTTATTTTGCTGCGGAATTTTCTAAGCTCGCGTTCAATAGGGGCAAGCTTCATAAAATTAGGCCTTGCCCCTACAACAGATATAATCTTCTTGGTTTTCAACTAAAAAATCTTATAGGTGCCTGCACCAAGAAGAGTTATCTTGTCCCTGTTATTTCTTATCTTCCTGGTTGCATTTCTTGTATCAATTATTCTCTTTGAAAATGCTACTATCCATTCGTAGTCATATGTAGAATGATCTGTAACGATAACAGTAACATCTGAATCTTTTAAAAGCTTTTCATTAAGGTCCTGCACGCGGAATATTTTATCCTGAAACCTGATATTACGCATAAACGGATCGTGAAAATTAATATTTCTGAATCCTTCTTTGTGCAGCAGTTCTATTATTTTTATCGATGGCGAATTTCTTGCATCCTCAACATCACGCTTAAATGTTGTGCCAAGTACAAGGATACTTGCATTTTCTGCTTTAACTGGCAGGTTGGCAACTTCTTTTATCACAAGGTCTTTTACATAGAACGGCATCTCTTCATTTGACTCAGCGGCCAGCTCGATAAACTTAGTATGGAAATCATATTGTTTAGCCTGCCAGTCAAGGTAATACGGGTCAATTTGTATACAATGCCCACCGATACCCGGACCCGGATAAAAAGGCATAAATCCAAAAGGCTTAGTAGAAGCAGCTTCGATAACTTCCCAAATATTAATATTGCCCATAATATCGCATAACCTTGCCAGCTCATTTACCAGCGCTATGTTTACACTGCGAAATATATTTTCAAGCAGCTTTTCCATTTCAGCTGTACGCGGAGATGACACAGCGTGTACCTTTGTTGCTACTTCCTGCAATATCATCACGGATAGTTCTGTGCATCTTTTAGATACTCCCCCGACAACAATTGGAGTATTACCTGTGTTGTAAATCTTATTTCCCGGGTCAACCCTTTCAGGCGAAAATGCGAGATAAAAATCTTTTCCTGCTTTCCAGCCGCGCTTTTCCAGGTATGGCTGAATGTAATCTTCAGTTGTTCCGGGAAAGGTTGTGCTTTTTAAGACAACAAGAGAATGCTTCTTCATTTTTTTGAAGATCTCTTCCGTTGCATTCATAATAAATGAAATATCCGGGGTCTTATTATCGGTTACGGGAGTAGGAACGCAAACAAAAATAATATCCTGGTCACCAATTTTATCAAAGGATGATGACACCGAAAAAAAATTGTTGTTAATTGCATAAAGGAAATCTTTATTGATGACATCTTTTATATAATTCTTTTTTTGCTGTATCAGCTTAATTTTAGATGAATCCACATCAATTCCATGTACTGAGTAACCCTTACGCGCAAATTCAATGGCAAGCGGTAATCCAACATACCCTAAGCCAATAATTCCAATTTTAGCTTTTTTCTGTTTAATTTTTTCTTTTAATACTTCGCTCATTAAAGTCTCCCATTTGCTTTTGCATTTTAGTTAACATGCTAGCAGGCATGTAAGTTTTATTTATATATGCTTTCAGCCTCAACTTTCCTTTTTTGCCACCAGGCGGTATTTTCTTTATACCATTTTACAGTCTGGCTAAACTGCTTAAAAGGATCGATATTTGGCTTAAAGCCAAGTTTAGTTATTTTATCTATGTTTAAAGCGTAACGAAAATCATGGTTCGGACGCGGGTCGGGAATGAAATTGATCCACTCTTTAGCATCAACATCAAGCAGCTTGCAGATCCATTCCGCCGCCGTCCGGTTTGTTATTTCGGGCTTATGATTAGCTGCAACGTTATAAGCTTCACCATTTTTTCCGTTATACAATAAAAACTCAATACACTCGGATGTTACGGGCGCATAAAGCCAGTCTCTCACCTGCAGGCCCTGGCCCCATAGCGGGATTTTTTCACCAATGATAAGATTAGTAATCCATCTCGGAAGAGCCTTTTCGGGATACTGCCACGGCCCGAAATTATTAGTAGGCCTTAAAACCACAACAGCATTTGTTTTGCCAAAATCCATGGCCAGGTCATCGGCCTGCGCTTTTGATTTTGAATACGCCGAGGTTGCCTGGCTATCGCCTGATAACTTATCGGACTCAGAAAAATATCCATCGGCAATTGAGCCGTAAACTTCGTCTGTTGAAATATGAATAAATTTTTTTACGCCTTTTCGTAAGGACCCATCCAGCATTACTTTTGTGCCTTCAACATTTGTTCTGTAAAAAATATCAGGGTGGGTTTCACTGCGCGTATTATGGCTTTCAGCGGCAAAATGAACAACTGTATCAATATCATTCAATGAGCTTTTAACAAGACTCGCATCGCATATATCGCCAGCTATAAGCTTTATTTTATCCCCTAAAGGATCAAGATTATCTTTTCCTCCTGCATAAGTAAGCTTATCAAGAACAACCAGATTGTAACCTTTGTTTACCATATGGTAAACAAAATTAGTTCCTATAAAACCCGCTCCGCCCGTTACTAAAATATTCTTCACAAACTTCCAAATTTCCGCGTAAGCGGAAATCTATTAATATGGACAAAAAAATTATTTGAATTTACTATAAGCACAAAAATATTTTGCTTTAATTTTATCTAATCCGATGCTTCATTAAAAAAAATAAATAATGGATTCCCGTTTACCTCTGTCTGCAGCAGACAGGCGGGAATTTTATAAAATTTAATCTCTTATAAATAGTCCGAAGTTTAAGCCGAGATTAATTGAAAAGCCTTTCGATGTTATATCCTTTGGAAAGTTTTTTACTTCAACATCATTATCAACCCGCCAGCTTCCCATTCCGGCAAGCTGATACCCTGCATCGAGCTTTAAATAAATAAACTTTTTAAGCAGTAAGCCTATACCAAGCTGAGGCTGGGCAGAATAAAATCGGGAGGTAAATACCCTGGAAAGATTAGTTGACGAGCCGTTGGATTGTAGTTCACCAAAAATTGTTCCGTAATTTCCATAAGGACTGCCATATTGATATAGCTCAAGAATCAGTTTCCCGGTTGCAAATTGCGCTCCGATATGGATATCAAAAATATTGCCGAATGTTTTGACATATTCAAAACTTAGCCCACCCAAGCCCAATGAGTAATTTGCGGCTTTTGTTAGTGTATCACCATATTTTTTTTCTTGTTTTGTAGTAAATCCGTTCCCGAACCCTCCAATTCTCAAAAAATTCTTACCGGTAGGCAAATCTATAAAACCTCCGCCGCCGAGAGTAAAATAACCGTTTTCAGAAAATTCTGGAAATCCGGCAAGCTTAAGCTCATTGTTCAGGTCTTTTACAGGATTGAAAAACCATCCTGCTGAAGGACCTCCTGCAAGGGCAAGGCTAGGAAAGATTTGTGAAAAACCCGATTTATTAAAAGCAAGAAATATAAATACAAGTATTATTGTTTTAAGGCTTCGGATCATGCAATTTTTATCAAATAATGAGGAAAATTTCAAAATTTTGCAAATTGAAGAATACAAAGCTATAGATAAGAGTTTATAAAAACAATTTAAAAATTTGGTGTTATGGTGTAGTTGGGTAAGAATAACTACAACTTTAAAGGCATTAGTTTTAAGTTCAATTTTTTATTATTTTTAAAACATACTAATGTTAAAGTATTTTTTAAAAGTTCTGATTATAACCGCCTTTACAATCAAGCTTAATATAGCTCAGGTAACCGAAGAATGGGTTAAACGTTATAATGGGTCAGCCAATCAATTTGATATTGTTACTAAGCTGCTGATTGACCAAACCGGCAATATTTACGTTTATGGAACTGCATTTGAAACCAATCACCAAACAGATATGATTGTACTAAAATATACCCCCGCAGGTAATTTATTGTGGACCTATAAATATAATGGCATTACAAATGATCAAGACTGGCTTAACGACGCAATAATAGACTTACAGGAAAATTCCTATCTTGCGGGCAGAACAACTATTAACGACACTCAAAAAATAGCGCTTGTTAAAATTACAGCGAGCGGCAGTTTTCAATGGATTCAAACAATAAACATACAAGGGGCTGTGAATCAACAAGGGAATTCTGTTGCTATTGATCCCGCAAGCAATATTTATTTGCTCGGTGCGGCACAGCTTAGTACGAATGCCGCCTATCTTATCCTGGCTAAATACAATTCAAATGGTCAAAGCATCAGAATACAAAATTTTCCCGGGCTTGAAAATACAGGCAGTGCCGTTAAATTGAAGTGTGATAACCTCTTTAATGTATTTACAGGAACCAATAGTTTTAATGATACTACTCTGAATTATGATGCCAGGCTATGGAAATTTGATTCAACAGGAGCGGTTCAGTGGGTAAAATTCATATCAGGTTCAGCAAACGAACCGGATGCATTTATTGATATGTCACCTGATGCACAAAATAATATCTGCGCACTTGCAGAAATAGTAAATACAGGAACTTTAATTGATTTTCGCACTGTAAAATTTTCTCAAGACGGAGTGCTGCTTTGGCAAAAAGATTTCAATGGCACAGCAAATCACTATGATTACCCGTTTGCAATTACATCCGATAACCAGAGCAATGTTTATGTTACCGGCTATAGCCGCAGCGGGACAACACTTGGAACAGAAGACGCAATTACGATTAAATATGATGCTTTTGGAAATATTAAATGGGCAAAACTATACAACGGTATAGGTAATGGAACTGACCAGGGAATGGCAATATGTGCTGATAACGATAAAAATGTTTATGTAGGAGGAGCAACCGATACAGGCAATAACAAAATGGCTTTTATGACCATCAAATACGATTCATCGGGTAACCGGATTTGGGTAAAAACTTATAATTATTCAACAACTACACCGGAAGATTTTATTTATTCAATTGCCGTTAACACAAACCGTGATGTTTATGTAACTGGAATAAGTTTTTCTAACACCTCTGCGTATGATTTCGCTACAATAAAATACTCGCAGCCGATAGGGGTCCTTCCAATTTCAAATGAAATACCCAAAACATTTGAACTTTTCCAAAACTATCCGAATCCATTTAACCCTTTTACAACAATACGATTCGAAATTCCCCTCTTGAGAGGGGTGGATGCCGAAGGCAGACGGGGTGTGTTACTGGTAGTTTACGATATTCTTGGAAGGGAAATTACAACGCTTGTTAACGAACAATTAACACCCGGCACTTATGAAATCGGGTGGCCTGCCTGCCGAAGCTGCGGCGCAGGCAGGGACGCATCGAATTATCCCAGCGGGATGTATTACTACCAGCTAACGGCGGGTAATTTCAAGGAAACAAAAAAAATGGTTTTAATAAAATAATATTTATGGAATGACAATTAAGGGTATTCAAAATACGCTAAACTTGAGCCCACCCATGTTTTTTCTTTATTGAAATCTACCCCCATCATCTTACCTTTGCTTAAACGGAGAAGATTATTTATCAGGTATGGTTTCTTATCTTTATGGACGAACAGAAGCCTCAGCTCAGCTTTGGCAGGAACATCCGGCGTTTCAATTACAGGTTCATAGTTTATTTTCTTTTGAAGTATATAATTATGCCTGTCATTTTCAGAAATGGAGTCAATAATTTCTCTTGTCACATCATATTTAACCCCGACACCGGCAAATGAAAAGAGCGGCTTTAGAACATAGTTTTCAAGGTCAGAAGGGTATGTATCAAATTCGTTTAGGAATTTTGTTTCTGGCACATATTTATTTTTGAGATATGGAAGAGAAAACTTGCTTATTCTGTAAAACCAGTTCGGGTGCGGAATCCATTGCACATTTAACTCTTCCTGGAAGCTAAAATTATGTTTTATATCTTTTCTTCTTTCAAGCTCATCAAATATTACCCTGTTATAAATACGTTCAATTTTAGTTTTTTTGCCGTCACGCTGATAATATAGCTCTTTTCCCTCTTTTGTTATATCAGTAAGGCAAACCGGGCGGACGCCGATAAATCTTTCACAGCAAGCAAAGTCAATTCTTGTTTTTTGATTTTCCGGTTCTATTTCAAGAAGGATAACATTTTCAGGGTTCCCCCGAGTGCTCGGGGCAACAATCGTGTCACGCAGGACTTCAATATATCCTTCAGGATTTTGTATATTAAACAGCCCTCCAAAATTTGACGGAATATTAAAATGCTTCCGGTATGCCTTATTTTGAAGAAGCTCGTAAAAAAATAATGAAGAAAAACCCTGCAGCTCTATTAACTGCGGAATAAATTCACCATTGGAATCCCTGCATATGGCAAAATCAAGAGCGAGCATGGCCGGATAGCCGGGGTCGTTTGGCACTTCCATGCCTTTGGGAATTGCGGTAAGAGAAATTCTTTTATATTCATCACTCCACAGGTAATCGGTGATAATCTTAACTGCGTTGAGTATTTCTTCTTTAAATTCTTTAGATATAAATATAGGGGTTTCGGCTATCCTGAAATCTATTGGAAATCCGAAAGCGGAGTTAAGGTCATCAAGAAAAGCTTTATATTTTTCTTCGCTCCACTCTGCATTAAATTTTTTCCTGATTTCGGGTATCATGAGGGCAAAAATAATATTTTGCCCCTGCAAAAGATACTTACTTTATCAGCACCATCTTCTTCGTTTCAACGAAATTTCCACTTTCTATTCTATATAAATATAACCCGCTCGCAAAATTCGTTCCATCAAATGTAACCGAATAACTGCCTGCCTGTTTATATTCATTTATTCCGAATACTTCTCTGCCGGTTATATCGTAAATTTTTAATTGAACGAACACGCCGTGGCGTGTTCCTACGGGTATATCGTATTTTATTGTTGTTATTGGATTGAACGGATTCGGATAGTTCTGATATAGCTTGAACTCAATGGGAATTTCATTCTGCTGAGACGTTATTCCTATGAAATTTGGGGGGACATTTAACAAGCTATCTGTTCTTGCTGCATAGACATCATCAAACGGAGGAGTTGAATGGTTTCTCCAATATCCTGTGAAAAGTAAATCGCCGTTTGCAATTGGAACAATCGAATAAAAATGTGATGAACTTATGGAGGGGAACACTCTTTCCCTCAGAATGTTTCCTGAAGAATCGGTAATCAGTGCCTTTGCATATCGGAGCTGTGTTGTATAGATTGAATCTATATATAACGAGATTACATAACGATCGGTACTGAAATCAGTTATCATATCGAATCCCTGGGGTAAACTTGATGGGAAAACTTTTGTATAGTATGTGACGACGTTAGTATCGGTCCTTACAAAGAATGGACTCCAGTCTGGCGTGCCATCGGCGGCAGCGATACCCCCGATTAAGTAACCTTGGGATAGTTTCTCAATCACCTGCGGGTTTGCAGCGCTGTCAGAAACAAGGAACTGTCTCTCCCAAATTATATCACCGGTGCTATTTATTCTCGTAAGTATATCTCCCGGAAATCCCGATGTAGAGCCAGTAATCACGTAGCCACCATTGAAAGCTTCCTCTATAGATGAGTATTGTTTGAAAATCCCAGGATGGCTCACTTGCCATTGCAGATTGCCCAGCGAATCAATCTTGAGAACATATCCATTTGAAGTCTGTGTATTAGTCCAGTCGCCGCCGCAAGCAACGTATCCTCCGTCCTGTGTCTTTCTCATGTCTTCGATTTGAACTTGATAACCCCCATAGAATTTTTGCCACACGATATTCCCGTTGGAATCCAGCTTTATGGTGTAAGCACTGTCCCCGTGACCTGTAAATACGATTCCTCCGTCATCCGTTGATACAACTGTTTTTGCAAATCCAGGCAGATTGAACCACCGTGTCCATACCGTATCACCAATGGCATTTATCCTCAGTACGTAGGGACCCAACTGCCACGTGCTGCCAACTATTACGAAATCGCCGTTGGAAATTTGACAGGCATCGAATCCACTATCATAGAAATGGAAGGGACCGTCATACAACCTCTGCCATGTAATGGATTGCGAAACCGAGTTCTGAGTGTATAGAGTCAGTTGTGTGATGAGTAATAATATGTATCGCAGTTTTTTCATTTTGCCAATTTCATTTTTTTAATATACCTTGAACCATTTGCTATTAACATTACAAAATAAATAATACTTGTTGTTTTGCGAAAAAAATCAAAAAACTTAAATTAAAATTCGCTCATCTGAATTAATGAAAGTGCGGGTTATGCTTGCAGTAATTGTATCAATATAACAACTTACCCTCAATTACAAATATAAGTTTGAAACGTAAAAATTGTTCTTGCTTGTTGGTGTAATTTTCGTAGCGGGTTTGGTGAATTTTTATAAGAAATTGAAAATCATTAAAAATAAATTTTAAGAAACGTTATATCAAAAACTCGCCGTTTTTCATCACAAGCTCATTATCAAACCAGACACTGCATTTAACACTAACGCAATCAATATGAGTGGAAGATTCCCAGTCAGCGCCGGTATGCTGCGTGTATGGATGGCCAAATGCAATATGAACAGTTGGCAGCTTTTCATCCTGCAGTATATGTCCTATTACATTTTTAATAGCGATATTAGTTCCTATTGCAAACTCGCCCACGCGGTTTGAATTTTCATCGGTCATAGTATAGGCAGTGAATTCCTCAAGCAGCTCTTTATTTGTACATTCTATTTTAACTATTCGCGAATCTTTAATATCTATCTTAAGCGGAGAATTTTTTAAATCCCCGTATTTATGGCAAAGATAATCGCCTACAACGCCGTCAACCACAAAGGTTCCGCTAACGTTATATGGAGAAGTAAATATTTCTCCTCCGGGCAGGTTACCCCATTTATCAATGGAAATAAGCCCGCTGGTTTTGAGCCATTTAAGCTTTGGGGAAAACTCTGCTTTCATATCGGTTCCACCGGGTGATTTTACAGCAATAAATTTAACTTCCTCTGCTTTTTCGATTAATCTCTGGCTAATTTCATCTATCTTGTTAAAATCCGCTCTCATAGCCTCAAGCATAATTTGTTTATTGATATTCACCATGTGCGCATGCCGGATTTTCTTTGCATCGATAATATTGGTCATTTCGATTCTTGAGGTAAGCTCACCTGTTTTTGCCGAGGCGCAGAAAATGCTTACGTTTGACCCTGCAAGTCCCTCAAGGATAGGGCGCGGCATGTGCTTAAGCGGGCGCGGTGCATAGTCCTCTATTATATAGAAATGGAGCTTTGAGCCTGCCTTTTCGACTTCATGAACAAGCGAGGCGGCTATTTCAAGGGATTCATTATCGGTGATGATTGTAATTGTTTCTTCTTTTTTCAGCTTTAAACAGGTGTTAATTGCATTGCTTGCGCCTTCACTTAAAGCCTTATCAAACTGGATGCCTGTAACAATTGAGCTCATTTTCTCCTGTCATTCCCGCGCAGGCGGGAATCTATTTTTTATATATTTAAGTTGATTTGTATTTTCAGTTCTGACGAAGACTATGAGATCCTTCGCATCGCTCAGGATGACACACTTATGGCAGCCCTGTGTGTGTTTCCTCTATAATATAGTCAACAACTTTTTTTAAGCCTTCGGTTGTGCCGTCCCACTGCGCAAGCTGTCTATCGGCGCCTGTTCCGTTTTGAAGTATCTGCAGTATATAGTTAACATCGTTCCAGCTGTTTAAATCATCCACTACGTCACTAATAAAAGATAGCAGCTCCATTGCAAGAATTTTAAAGTCAACTTCTTCCTGTTTGCCAAAATCAATAAGCTTCCCATCGATTCCATACCTTGCGGCACGCCATTTATTTTCATTTATTAGTGCCCGGCGGTAAATCCTGAATCCAAGGTTCTGCCTCATAAGCTTATACAGCTTTACAACAACCGCCTGCATTATGGCCGCCAGACAGATTGTCTCATCTATCCTCATAGGTATATCGCACACACGGAACTCAAGCGTATTGAAATACGGATGCAGCCTTATATCATACCATATCTTTTTGCCGTTATCTATACAATTGGTTTTAATAAGAAGGTTTACGTAGCTATCGAAATCAGCCACACTCTCGAAATAATCGGGAATGCCTGTTCGGGGAAATTTATCAAACACCTTTACGCGGTAAGATTTATAACCGGTATTTCTGCCAAGCCAGAATGGTGAATTTGTAGAAAGCGCAAAAATATGCGGAATAAAATACCGGACAGCATTCATTATTTGTATTCCGACCTCCCGGTTGGGAACACCAACATGAACGTGGAGCCCGAAAATAAGATTGGCCCTTGCGGCTTCCTGCATTTCCTTGACAATTTCTTTGTAGCGCGGGTGATCTGTAATTGTTACTTCGTCCCAATGGGTAAAAGGATGTGTTCCGGCGGCGGCAATTCTGAAGCCATTTTCTCTTGCAAGCGCTGCAATATTTGCGCGAAGACTGGTTACTTCGGCTCTTGCTTCATTGATATCGCGGCAAACCTTGGTGCCTACTTCAACAACGGATGCGTGCATTTCAGGCTTAATCTGCTCCTTCAGGAAAACCTTACCTGAATCGATTATCTGCTGCACGTGAGATACAAGCTTGCGCGATTCAGGATCTACTATCTGAAATTCTTCCTCTATTCCTAGTGTAAAACCTGCCTTATCCATTGATTTGCTCATTTACTCTTTCAATCTAAATATTAAAGATTAATTTAACAAGCCTCACTTATTACGCAGCCTTCTTCTTTTTTGGTGATGAAGTTTTTTTTGTTTTACTTAGCTTATGGCCGGGCTTTTTTTTTACTGATTCGTCATAAGCGGCAATGTTAAGCTCGCCATTATTAGCAAATGAATAAACAAAATCACCCCATGTAAGGTTATTCTTTCCGTCCTGATGATTTAATGCACGGCGGATTGCCATGTTTGCAGCCGCCTCTACTATCCATTCAAAATTAGCTTCTCCTACAGAGGCTAACTCGGCATCGGGGGCCGGGTTGCAAAAATCTATTGCGTAAGGTATGCCGTCTCTTACAGCCAGCTCAACTGTATTGAAATCATATCCAAGTGCATGGTTAATTTTCAGAATAATATCCGTAAGCATTTTATTCTTAACAGGATCAATTCCTCTGCCATCACGGATATATCTTAAGTGATGCGGATTGCGGGGTTCATACGGCATTATCCATACATCCTGCCTATCTAACGAGTAGCAGCGGTAGTATTCTTCGAACTTAATTTCTTCCTGCAGCATCATTACAAGCTGCCCAGTTTCATTGTATGCTTGGAAGAAATCATCAATATTATTCAGCTTATAAACGCTTTTCCATCCTCCG
>DASXTZ010000180.1:0-16545 GCA_036505135.1 Ignavibacteria bacterium | reverse complement strand
GTGCAATCCATCCAACCACTTTACCATCCATTACTGCAATGAATCTGCATACGTCGAGATGGTTTTTATTCCAATCTTTCCAGTCAGGCACAGATTTTTCAAAAGTCGCATTTTTTGTTTCAATGCCCTGCTGATATATATCTTTCACAGCATCGTAATCTTTTTCTTCAAGTTTTCTGATTTCAATTTTCATAGCTTAGCAATAAGGTCACTTAAAATTTCCTCCCATTCTTTATCTAAAGAATATGATGGCATCTTTTTTCCTGCTCTTGAATACCAATACGAAGCATTTGATTTATCTCCTTCCTTTCTGTGAAGGTAAGCGTGAATCCATGAACCATCATTACTTGCTATTTCCTGTGCTGTTTCATGAGCCAGCTTCCAATTGCCTTTGGCATCGTACCATAATGATAGCAGCAACGGATTAATATTTTCAGGCGGAGTATTTTTCTCTAATAATTTTTTAAAATCTTCAATGGTCATTCTCTTGTCTTTTGTCTTTTAAAAAAATCCCAAACTACATCATTGCCGTCAAAATCCTTGCAAACTGTTCCAACAATAAACTTGGGCAGATACTGCGCTCTTCCCGGCCATGCATGACCGCCTCCGTTTATTTTTATCAGGATTACTTCTGTCCCGTTAGTTCCTCCGCTATATGTATATTTTACTGCTTTACATTTATCTTTTTTATCATTGTCCGGCATTTCCTCCTCAAGTGGAGTATTATTACATCCATTCTGGCTCACCCAAATATTTATTGTTTCATCGGTTGAAATACTTTTGCCCCTATCCCGACCTTTAAATCCAACACTTCCGCCGTCATATTTCACAAGCGGGTCCTCGGTGCCGTTTATTAATATCATTGAAACAGGATTTGTTAAAGTAAACTTATTCTTTAAGTTTTCAGGAATTGCTGCACAAACCGGCGCAACTGCAAGTATTTTGTTTGAAAGCTTGTAAGCAAGGTATATAGAAAAGAAACCGCCGTTGGATATTCCTGTTGCAAAAATTCTGCTTGTATCAATATTATAATTCGCCTTTAAAGTATCTAATAATATTGAAATGAATTTAACATCATCTCTCATCATTGGCAGCTCATCTCCAATTCTTCCATCACTCCAGTTCTTGTTATATCCTTCGGGATAAATTACTATGAAGAATTCTCTATCGGCAGTATTGTTAAATTTAGAATAGCGCATCATTTGCTTTGCATTTCCACCGCCTCCATGAAGTGCAAGAACAACAGGAAAAGGTTCTATTGATGCTTTAACAACAGGTAGATGAATAATATAAAATCTTTCAATCCCATCAACAAACATTTTGCCTTCTATATTTTTTGCTATAGAAATATTTGTAAATAAAGTAATTATAAAAAATAGCAATATTTTTGATTTCATATTAATATTGAAACCTTTTAATTAGTATTTCGTTATAGATTATACAAATATAAATTGTAATATGTTAAAAAAAGAGGAGAACGTAGCCACAGAAAACATACCATTTTTTCCGTTAGGGGTTGTGGTGTTACCGGGCGAAACAAGATTCATTCATGTTTTTGAAACCCGGTATAAAAATCTTTTTGAAGACCTGGAAAAGTTTGGGAATTATTTCGGAATACCGTTTGTTTCGCGGGGTAACGTCTACGAAATAGGCTCACTTGTTAAGCTGGAAAAAGTTCTTGCAAAATATCCTAATGGCGAGCTGGATATTGCTGTAAAAGGCATAGATATTTTTTCAATATCACGGCTTAAGGCAGAACATCCTCAAAGATTGTATCCTTACGGCGATATATTTCTTTTAAACAAAACCTCCGTTGAGCTGACAAAATCGCTGCTTAATCTGTTTGAAGAGTACAGCGAAAAAGTTTTAAAGGTTGACCTGACAAAATACCCCAAGCTTGGATTTTACTTGATAGCCAATTCGATAGGACTTACTGACCTTGAAAAATACGAGATTCTTATGCAACCAACCGGCAAGGCAATGAGCAGGACACTTTCAAACCATCTGCGCCTCAGGATCGTTTTAGCACACCAGTACAACTCAATTGCCGATTATTACAGCCTGAATTAGTAAAAGTTAATTGGTTGAGAGGTAAAAAGGTGACTAGTTACACTTTTTTTCATTAAACCTTTCGAAACATTAACGGATTAACTGTTTAACTGATAGACTATTTAGTATCCAACCTTCTCATCTTTGTATTTATTCCATTGGCTCCTGGCAAATTCTAAGAACTCCCCCGGCGCTTTATCAAACGATGGGTCAATCTCCATTTTCCCCCCATAAGTTCCCTCACCTTTCACTTCAAGCTTCATTTCACCGCGAATGGCGTACTTTGTCTCACCCTCGTGCATTAATAATTTCATTGCATCCGGTGAAACATCTCCTTTACATGACATCCTGTATAAAAAAGAGCTTTCTCCAATACCGTTGTTATCAAGGTCTGTAATTGAAAGCGATTCATCTATATACTTAATTGTAATATCTACCGGGCAATCTTTTATAAAATCATTTATTTTCCATAAAAGTTTATTTGCATCATCGCTGGTTATATAATGGTATCCGTACAGCTCTTTATGCCGGTTATCATCACCTGAATATTTTTCGCTGGTTTCTGTTATGAATACCACGTTTGCGCCAAGCTTATCTTCCCATTTTGCCATAGCCATAATTTTCCCCTCATAGCCTGATAAGCCCGTGGGGAGCTTGCTTATGCCGTATTCAACATTGATGAGGGCCGGTTTTGTCTGTTCGTTATTATCATTTGCACCCTGGGGAACTGTACTCGTGCTTGATTGGATTTGCGATGTTGTATCTTTTTTTGTTTCAGATGTTTCAGGTTTTTTCTGAACTTTGCTGCACCCTGAAATGAGAGTAAGAACGAGCAGTAATATTATAGTTTTCATATCTAAATTCATTTATTGTTTTTAATTCGCAGTTTCAAAATTAACACTTTTCCACTCAAAGTTTAATATGAAAATAATATTTCCGCGAAATTCTGCTTGCTCTGCGTATTCTGCGTTCCTTTTTTTGGTGCTTATTACCCCGAAAAATCTCTCTTCAGCAAATCTCTGCTTCTAAAGTAAATGTATGTCGTTACAGCTAATGTCATAATACCACCGAATATGACCGAGGGAATTGTACCCAAAAGCTTTGCTGCAACGCCTGATTCAAACGCTCCAACCTCATTTGATGCGCTTAAAAATATTCCGTTAATTGCATTTACCCTGCCGCGCATATTATCGGGAACAAGAAGCTGCAGCAATGTTAAGCGGATTACCACGCTAACACTGTCAAATGCGCCGGTGAAAAACATCGCAGCGATCGATAGAATGAAATTTTTTGAAAGTGCAAATACAAGCGTTGCAATTCCAAATCCGGCTACGACAAACAATAAATTTCTCCATGCATGTTTCATTGGCGGGTGTTTGGTAAGTATTAAAAGCACCAGCACTGCTCCAACTGACGGCCCAGCCCGTAATATTCCAAGCCCTTCTGCACCAACATTAAGTATATCCTGCGCAAAGATGGGCAATATTGCAACAACTCCTCCAAACATAACGGAAAACATATCCAGCGAGATCGAGTAAAATATAACCTTCGTTTTATATACGTATAAAAAACCTTCCCTGATCAAAGTTATTATCGAGCCTTCACCTGTTGCTTCAGGTCTTCTATCTTTAATTCTTGTAATAAAAAAGACGCCAATAACTATTAGCCCTATTACGAACAGCAGCGTGTTTGAAAATCCGAACAGGTTATAAAGAAAACCAGATATCCCAGGACCTATAATAGCTGCGCTTTGCCATGATGAGCTGCTCCATGTCGATGCGTTTGCATAAACCTCGCGCGGTGTTAAGAATGCTTTCAGCGCTCCCGATGCAGGTGAATAAAAAGCCCTGCAGGTACCGATAAAAAATACCACTGCCCAGATAATATATTTTAAATCCCCGGGGTGTGAAGAATTTAAAAACCCAAATGACATTACATAAAGAAACACAGAAGCGAAAGCCGCCAATATTGTTGAAAACATCATTATCTTCTTTTTACTGAGCTTATCGGCATAATGCCCGCCAAATAGCGAAAGCGTTATAAAAGGAACTGCCTCGGCAAGCCCCAGCATGCCAATTGCAAGCGGGTCATGTGTTATCCTGTAAAGCTCATAACCAATGATAACTTCCTGCACAAGAAGCGCAAACGTTAATAAAAAATTTACGTAAAGATAGTATCGGAACTCAGGATATCGAAGGGCAAGGAAGGAATCGGATTTAACAAGAGGATTATCTTTATTCAAAATATAGCTACAATATTATTTCCAAAACTTACTTCACCATGTTCCATGTTTCCTTTATCTTCTCAATCATTTTTTCGTCCTTCAGCTCTTTTTCACGGATGTGCTCCTCAAAATGGCCGCAGGTAAGGCAGATATAATTATCGAGGAAGAACCATTTCCATGATGATACAACAAGCTGCATCCTCTCTCCTCGCTTTGGAAGCTCTCTATCGGTATAGACTTCATTTGAGCCGCACTTAGGACACGTGCCTGATTTTAAGTTTTGTTCACCCATAAAATTATAATCAAAATGGGAGTTCTTTGTTCATTGCTCATTGCTCATTGATAATTGTTCGGATCTATCGGCAATTTTAAGCTTTTCAATCAGCTCATCCAGGTCACCCTCTATAATCTGTGAAAGGTTATACAGAGTAAGTCCTATCCTATGATCAGTAACGCGGTTTTGCGGAAAGTTATATGTGCGAATCTTATCGCTCCTGTCCCCTGAGCCAACCATCAGCTTTCGCTTTTTTGAAATCTCCTTATCGTGTTTTTCAATTTCAGCTTCAAGCAGCCGTGAGCGCAGTATCTTCATTGCTTTTTGCTTGTTTTTAAGCTGTGAGCGTTCATCCTGGCATTGGACAACAACTCCGGTTGGAATGTGAGTTATTCTTATTGCAGTTTCAACTTTGTTTACGTTTTGTCCGCCTGCCCCGCCAGAGCGGAACACATCTATTTTCAGGTCAGTCGGATTTATCTCAACATCTACCTCATCAGCTTCGGGTAAAACTGCAACCGATGCCGCTGAAGTATGCACTCTTCCCTGCGCTTCGGTTTCCGGTACACGCTGAACGCGGTGAACACCGCTTTCATATTTTAACGTGCCATAAATATCCTTGCCCGTAACGCTTACAATAACTTCCTTCAGTCCTCCAAGCCCTGATGATTCATTAAAAGTAACAGTTTCCATCTTCCATCCTTTTTTCTCTGCATATCGCGTGTACATTCTATACAGGTCGGCGGCAAACAATGCAGCTTCCTCACCTCCGGTCCCGGCACGGATTTCAAGCATGGCGTTCTTAGAGTCGTTGGGGTCTTTCGGAACCAGCAGTTCCTTAATTAAGTTTTCAAATTCCGTGAACTTTCCTTCGAGCTCTTCTTTTTCAGCAATGGCAAGCTCTTTCATTTCCGAATCGCTGGTTTCATAGAGCAGTTTTTTGTTTTCTTCAAGCTGCTGTTTTATGCTGTTATATTCATCATACGCATTAACAATTTCAGTTAGATCGGAATATTCTTTTGACAGCCTGCGGAATTCCTTTTGATCGGACATCGTTTCCGGCTTATTCAGCAGCTCTGCGATTTCATTGTACCGCTGTTTTACTTTTTCCAGTTTATCAAACATATGAATCCGAAAATACTTTTAATTAAGGGCTATTTCAATCTAAATAATAAAAGGCATAGCTCGCAGACGAGCACGGATTACTAAAGATAACCATTATTAAAAAAATTTTAAAAAAAGATCCCTTCCATGGAAAAAAAATTTAGCGTTTTATTTTTACCCTAAGAAAATTTTACAATAGGATTTTTTTATATTACTCACTGTTAAACGTTAGATAATTTTTTTTCTTTGGTTCAAAAAAATTTTCTTCATCACTTCATGGGGAAAAAAATTTTTTTATTTTTTTTCATTTACATCTTGACAATGATTGCTATAATGTTATATTTGCGGTGATTTTTATTTTGAGAGTAGGATTTACATATAATATTAAGAAAGTGATTGAACCTGAAACAGTTCAGTCAAACATTCGCGAAGAAGCGAAAGGAAAATTTATCGATAATAATTTAGTCGAAAATTATTCTCATCGTATCAGCGATGTTTACGCTGAATGGGATGATGAAGAAACAATTTCCGCAGTTGCAAGTGCAATTAAAAAAGCCGGTCACGAAGTTATTCGCATCGAAGCAGATGATGATGCGTATAATAAATTAAAAAAAATTCGCCCTGATATCGTATTCAATATGGCGGAAGGTTCCGGCGGCTCCTCGCGTGAATCTCATATCCCAACACTGCTTGAAATGCTAAACATTCCCTACACAGCAAGCGACCCCATAACTATAGGCAACTGCCACGATAAATCACGCTGCAAAGAGATACTTTCTTATTATAATATCCCAACCCCGGCGTTTTTTATTACCGATACAGCCGTAAATGGCTATCCAAAGGTGACATTTCCCGCTTTTGTAAAGCCTTTGCATGAGGGCTCTTCAAAAGGCATATATAATAGTAGCCTCGTAAATAACAAAAAAGAGTTAAATCAGGAAATTACAAGAATTAAAGGTAACTATACTCAACCCTCTATTATAGAGGATTATCTGGATGGGAAAGAATTCACTGTAGCGCTTATGGGAAATGGTCAAAATGTGCGGGTTTTGCCAATAGTTGAAATAAATCTCGACTCTTTGCCAGAAGATTTCCCGAAAATTTATTCCTATGAAGTAAAGTGGTTCTTTGATACACGCGAGAATAAGCTGGATATCTTCACATGCCCGGCAAAAATAAACGAAAAGCTAACGAAACGGATTGAAGAAATTTGCATACAAGCCTATAAAGCTATGCGAATAAGAGATTGGGCACGTATGGACGTAAGGTGCGATAGAAATGGCAATCCATATATAATAGAGATAAACCCTCTGCCGGGAGTATTGCCTAATCCGGACGATAATTCATGCTTCCCGAAGGCAGCTCGTGAGGTCGGAATCGATTACGATACATTGATTCAAACAGTTTTAAATCTTGCAATAGAAAGGTATCACTTATAGCTCTGTTCCCTCCCCTTCGGGGAGGGCTAGGGAGGGGCTAATGAAAAAGAAACTTAACATAGCAATAATATTCAACGATCCTGTTCAATACGCCAAAGGTGTTGTTTACGAAGGCACTGGTATAAATATAGATGATGTTCCCGAAGAAATCGATATGAGCGAATACGGAGTTCTCGATGAAGTCCGTAGTGTTGAAAAAGCTTTAAAGCCTCTTGAACATAATACCAAAATTATTCCTGTTGCTCTTGATATTAACAAGCTGATTGATGAGCTGAATGAAAACCGTCCCGATATAATTTTTAATCTGTGCGAAAGCGTTGATGGCGACCCGACACAGGAAATGAATATTGCGGGACTCTTTGAGCTTTTAAAGATTCCATACACGGGCTCACGGGCATTCACGTTAGGTTTGGCTTTGAATAAGCCGCTTGTGAAAACAATACTGAACAACAACGGAATTCCGACAGCAAAACATTTTGTAACTGCCTCGACAAATAATATTTATCTTAACGGGCATAAGTTCCCCCTGATAGTGAAGCCATCACGCGAAGACGCAAGCATTGGAATAGATAATGATGCCATTGTAACCAATAAGGCTCAATTAAAACGCAGAGTTGAATATGTACTTGATGAGTATAAACAGCCGGCGCTTGTAGAAGAATACATCGATGGGCGCGAAATAAATGTTTCTGTTGTTGGAAATGATGAACTGATAACCTTTCCCATAAGCGAAATAGATTTTACCGGTTTGCCTGAAGATTATCCGAAGATTATAAGCTATAATTCAAAATGGATGTATAAAACAGTTGAGTTTGCAAATACAAAGGCAGTTTGTCCAGCGCAAAACTTAACAAAAAGCGAGGTAACTATTATCCAGGAAACCGCAAAGAAAGTTTACAGGCTGCTTGGCGCGGCTGACTATGCAAGGGTTGATATGCGCTTCAGAAAAGGGATTCCGTATGTTCTTGAGCTGAACCCGAATCCGGATATTGCATCAGATGCACCCGAGGATACCGGTTTTACACGCAGTGCTAAAGCATATGGATGGAGTTATCAGTACCTGATTCAGAAGATAATAAAGTATGCATTAAAACGCTGGAAGGTTATTTAATTGCGAGGAGTGAAGCGACGTAGCAATCTTGTACTAATGATACGAAAATTGAAAAGCGAAGACAGGGACCAGATACTAAGGATACTGACTGACACGAATCATTTTAATGAAGATGAGATTAAAGTAGCGATGGAACTGATTGACATATATTTAAACGATGCAAATCAAAAGGACTATATAATTTATGCATATGAGAACGAAGATACTAAAAAAGCAGCTGGTTACATTTGTTACGGCAGAAGGCCGCTAACAGATTGGACATATGATTTATACTGGATAGCCGTCGATCCGAATATTCACGGCAAGGGTATAGGATCAAACCTGGTGAAACATATGGAAAATGACTTAAAGGCAAGCGGCGGAAGGATAATACTTATTGAAACGAGCGGAAAGGCTGAATATGAAAACGAGCGAAGGTTCTATACTAAAAACGGCTATGAGGTTCAAACAGCCATAAAAGATTTTTACAGAAGCGGTGACGATCTTTTCGTTTACCGTAAGTACCTGCAGTAAACTGCAGGTCTGTAAGACCCCGATATCCGGAAAACCGGAGGGGCGTTAATAACAATAAAAGGAGTTAAAAACTTTATGGAACTCTGGCAGCAGCTGTTAAAGCAAAGCGTCAGTTCTGCAGATCAATTAGTCGAAAAGTTTCAAATAAAAAAAGATGTAGCCGAAAAGTTAAATGAATTCTTCATGGCTAGGATCAATCCTTACTATCTTAGCCTTATCAGATATCCGGGTGACCCTATCTGGCTTCAGGCTGTACCTGATGAAGCTGAGCTTCACGATATAGATGCATCAGATGACCCGTTGAATGAAGAAAGCATGAGCCCGGTGCCGAATTTAACTCACCGCTACCCCGATAGAGTTCTGTTTTTAACTACCAGTCAGTGCGGCCTTTACTGCCGATTCTGCACAAGAAAAAGAAAAGTTGGCGATTCAAGCAAAATCAACATGAAGGAGCTTGAAAGCGCCTTCCGCTATCTTGAAGAGCATACCGAAGTAAATGATATAATTTTATCAGGCGGCGACCCGTTAATGCTTTCCGATGCAATGCTGGAAAAAGTTTTACAAAGATTACGGCAGATACCACACATTCAAATCATACGGCTTGGGACAAAAATGCCGTGTGTTCTGCCGCAAAGGATTACTCCCCAGCTTTGCGAAATGATTAAAAAATATCACCCGATATACGTTAATACACATTTTAATCATCCGTGGGAGATAACCGAAGAAAGCAAGAAAGCATGCGAAATGCTTGTTAATGCCGGCTGTCCTGTTGGATGCCAGACTGTTCTGTTAAAAGGCGTTAACGATGACCCCGAAGTTATGAAGGAGCTTATGAAAAAACTGCTAGCAATAAGAGTTAGGCCGTATTACATCTACCAGGCTGATCTAACCAAGGGGGCTAACCATTTCCGCACACCAATTGATGTTGGTTTGGAAATCATGGATAACCTGCGCGGACATATTTCGGGTCTTGCTGTTCCGCAGTTTGTTATAGATGCACCGGGAGGAGGAGGAAAGATTCCTCTGCTTCCCGATTATGTTCTCGCGCGCGATAAGGAAAAGATAATTCTTCGCAACTTTAAGAATGAAGTGTATGAATATCCCGACGTGCAGGAAGAACATCCTGTATTGAAAAAAGGAAGAAGCATAGAGCGCAGGCCGAAGAAAGTGAAAGTGAATGGAGTGAAGACAAACGGGCTGAAGCAGAATGGGAAGAACGGAAAAGCAAAACAGCCACCTAAAAAAATTACACTTCCTGTACTGGCAGGATAAAATGTATTGAACAGGGGGGCGGTTGACCACTTATTATAGTTTCTAAGGGACTTTATAAAGTCCCTTTTTAATTTAATTCTTCTATTTTTCCTTAAATTACAACCGGATCCAACATAAAAGTCCCTTACAAAAATAAGGGATTGTTTGTGAACATAATTCCATTTGTATTAAAAAAAGAAAAATTTACAAACTTTCACGCCTGAATTTCAGCATTCAATTTAAAATTTGCCTTACAATTTTTAAAATCTTTCTTTGTGCTCTGATTTATTAATCTATTAAGTTTGTAGAAATAACGTCAAAGAAAATTATGAAAACAAAGAAAAACGGAAATATTGTAGTACTGTTATTAGTCTCATTTTTGGGGATTGTTACCGGCGGTTGCAATAAAGAAGAAAACCAAAATCAGGTTATAACTCCACCTAATTTGGATCTTGATGCAACGCTGCTGTATAGTTCAGATGGAGGAAATAGCTGGATAAAATATTCTATTGCTCTGGTAGAGGAACTACGAAGTATAACCTCATTTAAATCCGGGACTTTGATTGCTGTCGGAGAAAATGCCAGTACGACACAAGAACTTTACGATGGTATTATAATTCGTTCTACGGCCGGGGGAAATAACTTCACTAAACAAATAGATACTGACGGTAAAATTCTTTATGACATAAGCAGCAATGGAATTATTGTTGGCCAAGACGGGCTTGTAATGCTAACCACAAATGAGGGTATAAACTGGACAACTATTTCAACACCAACTTCATCTCGGCTTAATGCAGTTCATTTTGCCAACCCGAACCTGGGAGCAGCGGCAGGATACTCAGGTTTGATTATTAGAACAATAAATGGCGGCTTAAATTGGTCAATTGTATCTGATGGCTTATCGATGGATTTTTATGACATTAAGTTTTTTAACAGCACAACCGGTATTGCTGTCGGACGTAACGAGCCAAGAATTATGAAAAGTACTAACGGGGGAATAAATTGGAACGCGATTGGGGGAGTTGAAAATGACCTTAATGCTTTCAGCTTTATGGAGGGAACCGGCTATGGGATAGCCGTTGGTTCATTTATTTTTAAGACCGCAGATTATGGGAGTACCTGGAGGCGTATAGCCATTACTCAACAAATACGGCTTAACGATGTAAAAGTTTTGGGAACTCTTTGTTATGCAGCGGGATATTCATTAGAACACAGTAACCTGAGTATAGTCAAATCTACGGATTATGGGGAAACGTGGCTTACTATTACGCATCCTTCAGCAGGTGAACTTTACGAAATATACATTACAGATAACGGAGCAATATGGGTTGCATGTGATTAATATTTATATCGGGCTTTCTAGCCGGTTCTTCAGTTTTTTAGGGATCACATTACCGAAGTTAAAAATTAATTGTAACCCGGTGTTCTTGGAAACATTCTTTCAACACTTGGACCAGGAGCTTCAAGCCGGAATTTATAAAAATTAAAATTTAATGGAAATGACTTATCCAGTGGAACTTATTTTTATAAATTAATTGTTAATAACTATTCAGAGACAAAAAACGGTTCTTTTAAAGCAGTGATTATTAAGGGCAAAATTTTCAAGGGGGCTTATCAAGACCTCCTTTTTTATTTTTTTTAAAATTTTTTTTTGTGAATTTAATTCCGCAAATGCCCATGCAGTAAAGCTTTCTGCCATTGTCAAGTATTTCGGAAAAATTTTTTGTTTTTTACTTGTTTGCTTTTATAGTTTTGTTCTGTTAATTTTGAACCCTATCAGCTACACACAAAAAAGGTTAGCGAAATGGAACAAAAACAACCTACCTCAAGAAATGAAAAAGAAGCTAACGAAAAAAAATTACAATTCAATTAGTATTATATTAAATTTGAATAAAGATTATTCAAGAACGTTTTAATTTGTTCTGTGCATGAAAATTAATAAACTATTTGCAGTTGATACGGCTTCGCCGTATGAAACTATTGAGTTTGAAAAACGCAGCTCTGTTATCCGCAACCCTGACGGCTCAATAGTTTTCGAAATGATCGATATTGTTGTACCGAAAGAATGGTCACAGGTTGCTACCGATATCCTTGCCCAAAAATATTTCCGCAAAGCAGGAGTGCCGAAAGCCCTGAAGAAGGTAAATGAGGATGGAATCCCCGCCTGGCTGGAGCGCTCTGAGGCAGACCTGGAAACAATGAAGAAGGTGCCGGAGATAGAACGCTACACCTCTGAAACAGATTCCCGCCAGGTATTTAACCGCCTTGCAGGCTGCTGGACATACTGGGGCTGGAAATATGGCTATTTTGATTCAGAAAACGATGCTTTGAGCTTCTACAATGAGCATTGTTTTATGCTTGCCAAACAAATGGCGGCTCCAAACTCACCTCAATGGTTCAATACAGGGTTAAACTGGGCTTATGGAATTTCCGGCCCGTCACAGGGGCATTATTATGTTGACCCAAAATCAGACGAGATGAAATATTCCGAAGATGCTTATACTCATCCGCAGCCCCACGCATGTTTTATCCAATCTGTTACCGATGACCTTGTTAACGAAGGCGGTATAATGGACCTATGGGTGCGCGAGGCAAGGCTTTTTAAGTATGGCTCAGGAACGGGTTCAAACTTTTCAAATCTGCGCGGTGTTAACGAGCCCTTAAGCGGAGGAGGAAAATCTTCGGGCTTAATGTCATTCCTTAAGATTGGCGACAGAAGCGCAGGAGCAATTAAATCAGGCGGGACAACAAGAAGAGCGGCTAAGATGGTTACGCTTGATCTTGACCATCCGGATATCGAAGAGTATATCAACTGGAAAGTAGTCGAAGAACAAAAAGTTGCTGCCCTTGTTGCAGGCTCAAAATTATTAAACATTCACCTCAATAAAATTATCAAGGCGTGCCATGAAGAGCATCCAGAAAATGACCCGTTCGATAAACACCTAAACAAACAGCTGGCTAAGGCGGTTGTTGATGCCAGAAAGTGTTTAATCCCTGAAAACTATATTGAAAGAGTTATACAGCTTGCAAAACAGGGCGTAAAAGAAATATACGTCCCAACCTATGATATTGACTGGAATTCAGAAGCATATTTAACCGTATCAGGACAGAATTCAAATAACAGCGTGCGTGCTGCAAATGATTTTATGAAAGCTGTCGAAAATGACAGCATGTGGAACCTTTACTGGAGAACTGAGCTTAAAAGGGCGGAAAAAGAAGGCCGTGAGCCAGTCCCTTGTAAAGCTATTAGGGCACGCGAGCTTTGGAACGAAATTGCTTTTAGCGCATGGGCAAGCGCGGATCCGGGCATGCAGTACCATACTACTATAAATGAGTGGCATACCTGTCCCGAAGGAGGCGAGATCCGCGCCTCGAACCCATGCAGCGAGTACATGTTCCTTGACGATACCGCATGTAACCTCGCATCGCTTAATCTTGTCCGTTTCTATGATGACGAAACCGGCAAGTTTAATATTGAAGGTTACCGTCACGCAGTAAAGCTGTGGACAATTGTTCTTGAAATCAGTGTATTAATGGCGCAGTTCCCCAGTAAAAATATTGCAAAACTTTCTTATGATTACCGGACTTTGGGGCTTGGATATGCAAATCTTGGGGCGCTCTTAATGCGGCAGGGGATACCGTATGATTCAGGCGAAGCGCTGGCAATCACAGGAGCATTAACGTGTATACTGCACATGAAATCATACGCAGCGTCAGCTGAAATGGCACGTGAGCTTGGCCCCTTCCCCGAATATGAAAAGAACAAACAGCACATGCTCCGCGTGATTCGCAATCACAGGCGCGCTGCATACAATGAAGCACCCGAAGAATATGAAGGGCTCACTATAACTCCAATGGGCATCAACAGGAAATACTGCCCGGATGATTTGCTCAAAGCGGCACGCGAAGATGCTGACCTGGCATTGACCTATGGCGAACATTACGGCTACCGCAATGCACAGGTGACCGTTATCGCTCCCACAGGCACAATAGGGCTTGTAATGGATTGCGATACAACAGGCGTTGAGCCGGATTTTGCGCTTGTGAAATTCAAAAAACTTGCCGGAGGGGGATACTTTAAAATCATAAATGAATCTGTTCCTCCCGCACTGAAATTTCTCGGCTATACCGAACATGAAATTGATGACATAATTAAATACTGCAAAGGCCACGGCACTTTAATTGGCTGCCCGCATATAAACACGCAGTCGCTTGCGGAAAAAGGATTCAGCGCAGATGTAATTACTCAGATTGAAAAAACTCTGCCATCGGTTTTTGATATTAATTTTGCTTTCAATAAATGGACGGTTGGCGCAGATTTCTGCAAGGATACGCTTGGCTTTACCGATGAGCAGATAGATGACTTTAATTTCAGCATGCTTAAATCGCTTGGCTTTACAAAAGAGCAGATAGAGGAGGCAAACGACTATGTCTGCGGAACAATGACCATTGAAGGCGCCCCGCATCTGAAAGAATCGCATTACCCTGTATTTGACTGTGCCAACAAGTGCGGAAGGATAGGAACAAGGTATATCCACCCGGAAGCGCATATAAAGATAATGGCAGCAGCGCAGCCGTTTATATCAGGCGCTATAAGCAAGACCATTAACCTGCCGAACGATGCATCGGTTGATGATATGAAAAACGCGTATATGATGTCATGGAAAATGTGCCTTAAGGCAAATGCATTATACAGGGACGGCTCGAAGCTTTCACAGCCACTAAATTCGGTCAACGATGACTTCGATGTTGAAGGCACAGAAGAGAGTGCGCTTGAATCTGTATCCAAGCCAAACGATATAATAAGGATTGCAGAAAGAATAATTCACCGCTACATAGCAAAACGGCGTAAGCTCCCCTTCAGGAGGCGGGGATATACGCAAAAAGCTAAAATTGGGAACCACTCGGTTTACCTGCGCACAGGCGAGTATGAAAATGGCCAGCTTGGCGAGATATTTATAGATATGCACCGCGAAGGTGCAGCATTCCGCAGCCTGATGAACTGCTTTGCTATTTCAGTATCGCTTGGGCTTCAGCACGGCGTGCCGCTTGAGGAGTTTGTTGATGCTTTTGTTTATACACGGTTTGAACCTAACGGTATCGTAATAGGCAACCCGAATATTAAAATGACAACCTCGCTTATTGATTACATTTTCCGCGAGCTTGCAGTTACATATTTAAGCCGCAATGACCTGGCGCATATATCGCAGGAGGATGAAATGAAGACGAGTCCGATTGACTCGATCAGCAAGCTGGATAGCGAAGCTGATTTCGACGAGGAGGAAATATACAGCGAGCGCATTATAGATGAGCCTGTTAATAAAACGACCGAAAGCCTGCCTGCTGCAGGCAGGCCTGCACAAACAAGGACATACGTGCAACAAGAGCACACAGGCTCTGCCAAGAAACCAATTATAGGTGCTTTGAATGAGGTTGAGCGTATCCGCGAGGCAAAGCTAAAGGGGTACACGGGCGATATATGCCAGTCATGCGGCTCTTCTACAATGGTGCGCAACGGGACGTGCTTAAAATGCACCACCTGCGGTGAGACAAGCGGCTGCAGTTAAAAATTAACAGTTAGCAGTTAGTAATTAAGAATGAAAAATTAGGGGACGCTCTCGCGTCCCTTTTCTTGTTTTTAGCCAGTAACAAAACCCTCGACAAAAATACTGGCATAATTAGGATTTAGGATTAATCAAACTTATTTTGGGCTTCTCAGACTCTCTTTGGCCAAAGGGGGGCTGAATTTTTTGTCTCTACGGGTTATTCTGATTAATTGTTGTTCAAAAGGTTTCAAATTTCCCGCTTCGCGGTCTTTGCGACTTTGCGAGAGATTGGTTTGCTTCTGAAATTCGGGTTAATTAGCGTAATTAGTGGCTAACGCTTTTTCGCAATTAACATTTTAATTCTAGCTTTATATGAGTAATTTTGTTGAAATTAGCTTCAAGTCTTTTCCATTATATAAAAAACGGCTACAGGAGAATCTATGAAATTAAAAATTATCGCATTAATTTATCTTTCCTTAATTTTCAGCACGGGTATTTTTGCTCAAGATTCATGGAAATTTTTTTCAAGAGAGGAATACGAGGGGCTGGAGATATTTTATTATTATGACACCGCTAAACTTGATAATTATGGCAGTGAACACAACGTTATTGTTAAGGCTGATTATGTACCCGACAGGCTTGATACAAGAACGCAAAAATATATTGATTACGGCCTGGAAAACTTAACCCTTAACTGCAGTAAAAATAATTATACAGTTGACAGGTATACTATTTATTACACCGGAAACGAAACAGAAAAGATAACCGATAATAAAATGCTTGCTCTGATACCAAAAGTGCATATGGATAAGCTGTTTAATTTCTTATGCGGTCCCAGAGATAAATTTTATGAATGTGCTAAGCTTTATTTTGCCCAAAGCTATACTACACAGGAAACAACAACATCGGAAAAATTCAGCCTTCGGGAGAATCCCAACGGAATCAGTGTTATTGTTGATATGAGGTTTTGTGATTCTGCCATTGGTTTGCAAATAGTAACTTTTCGAATATCTCTTGTAGATGAATTACTTAGG
>DASXTZ010000179.1:0-8212 GCA_036505135.1 Ignavibacteria bacterium | reverse complement strand
ATGTTGCATAATCATACAAATCACTGTACCGGCCAACCCATTGTTCAACCCCTGATGAATTGTATTTCACAGTAACATAGTCCGATAAGTTAGGTGAACCCTCACCGCTGGCTCCTGTAACATACACGTTGCCAATCGGGTCAACTGCAAGTCCCGCCGCATTGTCTTTGGTATTTCCGGGGCCGTTATAGCGAGCAACCCATTGCTGCACCCCCGAAGAATTGTATTTCACTGTAGCGTAATCATAAAAAGTACCTGAACCTAAACTATAACCAGTTACGTATACATTACTTGCTGCGTCCAGAGCTATATCAACTGCCCAGTCTTCTGAATTTGCCGGGCCGTCGTAGGTGGCAATCCACTGTTGGGCACCCGAAGGACTATATTTAATTGTAACATAATCAAAATCTGTACTTGAATTGTAACTTACTCCGGTTACATATATATTATTTGCTGCGTCAATTACCAGTGAGTGCGCGGCATCCCAATTATTTTCCGGGCCGTTATACCGCCGAACCCACAGGGTATCACCGGAACTATTGTATTTTATCGTCACAAAATCCGGCAGATTGTTGGTACTATAACTTGAACCTGTAACACATATGTTACCGTTGCCATCAATTGCTATATCCCAGGCGAAATCGAAAGCAGGCATATATCCTGAAATGTATTGCCTGACCCAATTAGCTTCTACGCTGTCAGAATGCTGAACCTGCGAGAGTAATAAATTATTAAAAATTATTATAAATGCAATTATTGTTTTCATATGATTTTTTATTTACTTAGTATTTTTGAAATAATAAATAAAAATATAATTAAGTAAGGTCTTAGAATCAAAGAAAATTTATCTAAAACCTTGCACAATTTTCTGCTACTATATTAATAGAAAACCGCAAATTTACTTTATAATATTAATTATTTAATACTGAGTTCCCCGCCAGTGTTGCAGTATATTTAACGTAGATTTTTATTACACTGAATTTCTGATAATTAGTAAATTTGTCCTATAAGTATTTAACCCAAAAACCCTTCCTCAGGTTTTTATTGTAATTTTATTTGCACAATCAGTGTCACAAAATATTTTCAAACTTGTCTAAATCCTCAAACAATGGCCATGAAAAATCTATTATTTTTTCTGTTTTTGATATTTTTAACAGGATACACGCTATCCCAGTCAGATTTGGAGAAGGCGAAAGAACAAATAAAGCAGTCTGACCTTGATTTTTCTGACCTTTCTAAAGCAAAAGGCATGAAAGAAGCTTTTTTAAGCTACATTGCCGATGATGGGGTATTACTTCGCCCTTACAGCTATCCTATAGTCGGAATTGATTCCGTAAAGAAACTATTGGATAGCGAGCCAATAACTTTTACATTAACATGGTATCCGCTGTTTGCGGATGTCTCTTCCTCACTTGACCTTGGATACACATATGGTTTATATGAGCTGACCGATAAGGATGAGAAAGGAAATTTGATCTCAAGGAAAGGAAAATATTGTACGATATGGAAAAAGCAGCCTGACGGTAAATGGAAATATGTACTTGATACGGGAAATTCCGGATTGGAACCGCTAAAATAAAAAAATAAGGATTGTAGGTGTCAGGCATGCCTGACACCTACAAAATACGTTACTTTTCAATATAATCCTTAAGCGATTCACCGATAATTTGATTCCATCCCATTTCAAAATTTTTCCTTGCGAGGTCGGGATTTTCTTCAGCAGGAAATGTTTCCAATCCTGCATGAGTCAGCTTTAACCTTGTTTTATTGCCCTCATCGAACAATTCAAACGTTACGAAAGAATTACCGGCATAACCATCGTATCTCCAGCTATAAGTAAGCTTTTTGCCCGGGACAACTTCTGTTACCCTGCATATGTGCAAATACTGCTTACCTTTTTCACCTGCATAAAATTGAAATTCAAAACCAACTTCAGGTTTAAATTCAGCCAAATCAAAATACCACTGTTTCATCTCATCTTTATCGGAAATTGCCTTCCACACTTTTGAGGCTGGAGCGTTTAATGTAATTTCTTTTACTAATGGTTCTATTTTCATTTCTCTAAATAATTTTTTAGTGATTGTAATTTTCTATCCCAGGATTTATCATAAAACTTAAGCCAGTCGAATACTTCTTTAACCGGCTTTGGATTAAGCGAGAAATACCTGTTCCTGCCCTCTTTCTTTATAGCAACAAGATTTGAGCGTTTAAGGATTTTTAAATGTTTTGAAACTGCGGGACGTGATATTTTAAATGCAGAGGCAATTTCATTAACATTTTTGCTCCCTTTTGAAAGCATTACAAGCATATTTCTGCGATGCTCATCAGCCAATGCCGAAAAGACATCATTTATTTTATAAGACAATACTTCTCCTTTATCCATCTGACGGCTATTACTATAAAATATGTAACCAACTCATTACAAATATAGGTAACCAACTGGTTACATGTCAAGTCATAAAAATGAGCGGTTATTTACCGCTATTTTTTCTGGATTCCGGGCTTTCGCGGGAATGACAAACAGTTCCCCTCTCCATGTGGAGAGGGGTTAGGGGTGAGGCTTTAATCGGTTATTTCTAATCTCAGTTCTTCGCTTGAGCCGCGCACATCAGGATAATACATCAGCATACCTGTTGCCGGAATTACATTATATGTTCCCGGTATCTGCGCCCGCATTATGTAGGTGAACTCATAGGTATCGCCATACATGTACGTTGAAAAGAATGTTACGCGGTTATCGCGGATATCCTTATCGGCATACCACCATCTCCACCAGTAATAATCCCACCCTGTATAGTCTTTTTCCTCATCGATTGTATATGCCCAGTCATCTTTTACAACTTCACATCCGGCCGGTATCGGGTCTTCAAGCATGAAATACTGGTTATTTTGTTCTTTAGCTGTAACTCTTACCTTAACAAATATTATATCACCTGATTTTACAAAACCATCAAAATATCTTTTGCGGTACGTTATCTTATTATCATTATATTTTGTGTACTGTTCAAGCTTGAAATATTCTTTCTCAACCCTGAAGCCGTTCTCACGCGGTTTTATGTTTTCTTCATTTGTGTAATATCTTAAATCAGAAGCAACATAAACCTTGCCCAATCCGTTCTTCTCTATCCTGATTTCATTTGCACCGTCTTTAAGCTTATCACCTTTTATTTCTATTTTGCCTTCCTTTTCAAATATATCGCTCTTTGTCATACGTTTATCAACATAAAGCTCGTTATTAACGTAAATCTTAACTGTATAATCCGGGTCAAGTTCTTTGGAGGTTTTAAGATAATCAACCATTGCATATATAATGAAAGCGGTCGATTGCGTATTCCACCATCCTCCGCCCTGGCGCTGCATCATAAGCCAGCGGATAGCTTTATTCATAATCTCGGGATTATCTTTTAAGGTCTGCGGGTCGGCTATAAGCGCCTTAATTGCCATTGCTGTGGTTTGTATCTTATCATCCTGCCAGCTGTAGTGCCATGCCTGTCCGCCCCAATAAGATGCTCCTTCACCCGAAGTCTGCACGTCTTTAACAAGCTTTTCATTGAACTTCCGGGCTGTTTCCAAATCGCCAATATTTTTTGCTGTCATTGAAACAAGAGCTATTGCATAATCATTAAGCTCTGCTTCATACAAATATTTGAACTGCTCGTCATAAACTTCCTTTGCATTGGGGTCGACATGCGACATTGCATAAATCATATATGCCCTTGTTGTAGGATCAAGTTCTTTATTTTTAATCTGGCTCTTAATCGATTTAACGCCATTGTTTAAAACATCTTTCCTTACATTGTAACCTGCCTGCTCGCCTAGCGAAAGCCCATACACAACATACGAGGTCATAAACGGATGTGACTGGTCATTTGTCCACCATCCCCAGCCTCCGTCATAATGCTGCATCGAATAGAGCCTGTTAAATCCTGCCTCAACCATTTTGGGAAGGTCTTTTTGTGTAGCTTCGCTTATTGGTACATTCAAATCCTTAAATGCATTAGCAACAATAACGGTTGGTAAAAAGCGGCTCATGGTTTGTTCAACACAGCCGTATGGATATCCAACAAGCTCATCAAGCGCGGTCAGCATTGTTGACGCAAGCGACGGAGCAACGTTAAGCGTTAGCTTTGTGCTTCTTAAATCAGTGTACTGCGGAATGTAAACTGTTTTATATTCTGTTTTATTTTCATCAGCAACATCCATTGGCTGGTATTCAGCAAGCTGGAGGCCGTGTGGCTGAAGAGGAACCTTAAGTTCAACTGCGTCAGATTCTTCATTTGTCAAGGCAGTTGCGGTAAGCTTTGCAAATCCCATTGGCTCGGTAACCTTAACCTTCCAGTCAATCCTCTTTTCTTCATTCTTTCCCATGGTTATCATTTTCTCATTTGCATCACCTATCACATTAAGATTTTCAACCTTAAAGTTCAATTTTGTTTCCTTATCAGTCGAAAGATAATTATGAACAATCGTGGAAATTGTAACCTCATCGCCCTGCTGGAAGAAACGCGGGGTTTCCATTCTGACCAGTAAATCTTTTCTGGTTATTATAGTATTTACAACCTGCCCTACTTTAGTATCGGAAGTAACTACTCTTGCTGTTGTTCTCCATGTAGTCAGGTTATCGGGGAATTTAACTTTTACAGTTGCATACCCATTTCCGTCTGTTGTAACAGTTGGAGCCCAGTATATTGCATCACGAAAATCGCTGCGCAAATCTGGTTCAACAAAATCGGTATAACCTTTTCTCTCGTCCTCACCTTTCCCGTCTTTTTTCAGCATTCTCCCGCTCTGTTCAGTGCTTATTTCTTTAGCCGCATCCTTGGTTTTACTGGTAACAGGCGCTTCTTCTTCATCAATAGCTCCATCATCGAAGCTTCTATTCAAGCTTTGAATGGATTCATTAAATATAACTTCGCTTTGGTCTATCCTGAAATTAACTTCCAGGGTTTTACCTTTATTAACAACAAGCTCTCTTTCACCCTCGGTTGACTTCTTACCTTTAAGCACTGAAATAGTGTAGCTGCCTTCGGGAAGCTTGAATTCATATGAACCATCATCACCGGTTGTTGCAGCAATAAAATCGCCGTCAATTACAATAGTGGCATATGCAATTGCGTTTCCGTTTTTATCGGTTAACCGTCCTTTAATTGTGCCAAGCTCACTCTCACTCATATTCTTCACGTCGAACCGCTCGTATATGGTAATGAATCTTGAATATCCGTAATAATAATACTGGCTGTTATAATGCGTTGAAACACTTGACCATGTCGGCGAATAAAAGAACTGCCTTATATCCTTTGTGTTATCGGGTTTTATAGCATAGATGCTCTCATCTACAACACCAATGCATACTTCGGCGTTTGAAACCGGGTTGCCTTCATTATCGGTTACCTTAACCATAAATGTGCCCTCATCTTTAGGCTTATATGAGGTTTTATCGGTTCCGATTGTTACTGTTAAGAATTTCTTTTCGGGAATTACCATTAATGCCTTGCTGCCTGTATAGAATGTGCCGTTAGTAACATATGATGCCGAAATATTGAAATTAGGCGCTGAGCTTTCATCGACGTTAAACTCAATCATCTTTGACGTCCCATCAAATTTTTCAACTCTATATGTCAAAATGTTATTGTTATAAGTGCTGATTAAAACACTCACACCGGGAGTTGTAACCACAACAAGGGCCTTGCATACCTCACCCGGTTTATATGAATCCTTATCGGGATATATCTGAACCGTTCCTGACTGGTTATACCACCACCACATATCGCCGTTTGATACGTAGCAGTATGTTTCCGCTGTTACTTTTTTACCCCTGTTGTCATATGATTTTACCTCGATAGAATAATATCCTTCACCTGCAGCATCAAAAGTTACAGCGCTGTAACCCTTATCATTTGTTGACCCGCTTACAGTTGTTACAAATTCTTTTTTCTGCTTATAATCAGGGTATGAGCCCCATGTAATTTTATTTACAGATGTTTCAAAAGATACTGCTTTCGGTTTATCGCCAAAATCAGCAGCCCTTAGCTCAAGAGTAACCTTTTCATCCGGTTTATAAACATATTTATCGGTATTTGAAACAAGATAAAAATCGGACCTTGTTACATAAACAGTTTTTGTCGAAGAAATTTCTCTTCTTGATTTATCTACAACCTTCGCCTGAATAATATATATGAAGTCGGTTTCGTAATACTGTTTGTTTTCGTAATCATAATACCAGTAATAATTATTTTTTGCTTTGAAGTCCTCTTTTACTGCATAATCAAAATCAAATCTTCCTTCCTTATCAAGTTTTCCTGTGCCTGTATATATGAAATCTGCATCATTATATTTTTGGTTATCATCCTGGCTGGCATAATAATCTTCATACCACCAGCGGTATTCGGAAAAATACCACCATGGCTTATAGAATGTTTTCTTATAAACATTATAAGTTACTTCTGCTTCCTGCACAGGGCTTCCAAAATAATAGTCAGCCTGCACTACTCCTTTTATTTCGTCACCATCAGTGTACTGGTCTTTATCAAGTGTGATGTCAACTTTATACTCAGGTTTCTTGTATTCTTCTACATTAAAGGTTCCTGTATAAGATTGCCCTCTGCCAAGCTCTGCATAAATATAATATTGTCCAAGAGATGAGTTCTCTTCTATATCAAACTGGCCCGTAAAGCTGCCGTTTTCATTTGTCTTTAAAACCTGTTTATAAACTTCGGCGCTCTTTGAATCTTTTATTTTTATAGTCACATCCATTGAACCAACATTATCAAACCCCGATGCAACAGTTTTTCGTATTACACCTTTAAACTCAACTTTTGATTTCGGCCTGTACACTGGCTGATTGGTGGTTATGTAAACAGAATAAAAATTAGCGGGATATCCAAAATACAGGTATGGGTCAGATACTGCAATATCATCACCCTTGCTTCCGATTATCAAGGGATAATAAATTTCATGCTCTGCAGCATACTGCCTGTCAACTTCTTCAAGCGCTTTATAGAACAAGCCGCCTGCTGTGTTTCCTACACCGATTTTCTTTGAACCGAGATAAAAATTCAGGTTAACATCGTTAATGGGGTCACCGGATTTCCTGTCAACGGTAAATGAAACGAGCCCGTTGGAAGAAGCTTGCGATATCATACCAATATCAGTGATAAAAAATCCCCCGTAAGCAACTTTATTTTTATATGATGCTCTTACAACAAATGCACCTTTTGATGCAGGCCTGTAATTAACTGTTTCATAAAAATAGTAATAATTATCATATCCCTGTGTTTTAAAAGTCTTAGTGAAGTTGTCCACCTCTTCACACAATGAAAGCAAATTTGTGCTGTCTTTGCTCAATACATCAATCGAATAATTTGAAGTCTGTCGGGAGAAAAATCCTTCTACATCCTTGATCTTATATATGGTAAATTTAAACTCCGGCCTTTTTACAATATTGTAGGCGCTAAGTGTTATACTAACGTCTTCACCTGATTTATAAAGATTATTAGTATATATACTATAGCTTACATTGTAATCTTCAAGCTCATTGGTTTGTGCCACCAGCCAAAAAGTTGTGGCAATAAAAGCTAAAATCACAGTTAATATTTTCTTACACATTTGGAAATCCCGTTTTTTAAGATTAATTGATATTCTTTAATGGTTTATATGCAAAATGTAAAGATTTGTTCCCAATTAGTATGAAATTAATTGTTGTGCACCCCTGAGCGAAGCGAAGGGTCTTATAATCCCCATCGATTTTTTAGTCCTAAATAAGATTTTTCTTCCCAAAATTGACGTAATTTTTTGTTGTTAATTTAGGATAAATAGTATACCTGAAAATCTCAACAAAATAGCTTAAATTTATAGTTTTTAGATATTATTCCATTTAATTTAACAATTACTAATCAGATGCTTCACTACGTTCAGCATTCATGTTAAGCGTATCAAATATCACAATACAATTCGGGGCAAAACGCCTGTTTGAAAATGTCTCATTTATTGTCAATCCACGGGACAGGACAGGCCTAGTTGGCTCAAACGGGACAGGTAAATCGACCTTGCTCAAAGTTATAAACGGGCAGATTGACCCTGATTCAGGAGAGATTGCCTTATCAAAGCATACGACAATTGGTTATCTTCCCCAGGACGGGGTAACATTTGCCCTGCCTGCCGAAGCCTCGGCGCAGGCAGGCGGAAAAACGGTATATGACGAGGTTTATTCAGG
>DASXTZ010000178.1:0-3129 GCA_036505135.1 Ignavibacteria bacterium | reverse complement strand
CTCGAACATTATTCTTTTATATTCAGCGCCTTCGGATTCAGAACGAAGGATACAGTAAATTAGCATCCAGTGCATAATAATTCTCTTTTCGATGAAATTAAATTTATCATAATGCATCCTGAACAGCTTTCTGACTTTATTAAGGTGTCCGGTTTCTTCCGGTTTTAAAAGCATCATGAGTGAATGATAATAAATATCGATTAAAAAAGTATATTTAAAATTATTCCTTCGGGCATAGTCAGCAATACTCTTTAAATCAATATGTTTTGCAAATTCCAATGGTATGTTCACATCAAACTTTGAATTGTAATCTTTTGTCAATACGCTCATATCATTCAGTCCTCCGATAGTTATTCTTAAAAGCAACATTATCTGGTATTCGGTAGCTTTTAGCTTGGAAACGCTCATAGATTGAACCTTATTATTTAAGAAGTAATAAAACTGTTTGTTATTCTCCAGGTACCCTTTATCTTCAAAATATGTACTATCAATAGCATTTGCTTCAAGAAGCTTTTCCATTTCATTTAAGGTGTGTAAGTAATTATTTAATAATTTTCTATTCCTAAATTCTGCGACTAACAATTTCATTTTTTCAAATTTATTCTTTCCGAGAGCAGCATGCGCAAGAAATTCTCTCGCCATTTTTTCCATCGCTGAAGTCAGGTTCCATATAACCTGCTTGTTAAACTGCTTACCTTTATACAACTTTTGATAGATTAACTCTCCTTTTAGTTTGTCATTATTGAAGTCCGGATAGAACTTTATCAGTTCTTTAAAGAATGATAAATAATTTTTAACCGAATTAAAATATGGTGATGCTAAAAACTTTTCAAAAGACTTTATTTCTTCAGGCGAAAAAGTCTTTAGTATCTTAATGAGCTTTGAGTCCTTCATTTTTATTAGCTTAAGAACCACAAAATCCTCAAAAAAAAGATTAAAATCAACAAAGTAAGGGTATTGTAAAGTTTATTATTATTAGTTTTCAATAAAAGATTCTTTGCAATAGGCTAACAAGATTGCATAACTTTGTCATTGTGCATATGGATGTGCACATTAAAGGGGAAAATAATGAGGATCTCAGCTAAAAAGGATTCAACCAAAAGATCAAAAGGTTACAGGTTAAAAATCTCTACACACAGATTAATAGACAGAATGCAGGAAATATTGCAATGCAGCCAGGATCAAGTTATTACAACCGCATGCCGTAAGTTTTATAATGATATAATTTCTAATAAAAAAGTTAAATAAAAGGAAAGATCAATGCTGCTGATTAAATAACGGTAGTTATTTATTAGTAGTCCCGCTCCTTGGGGAATATAAATTAAATAAAAAATATGAAAAAAATAATAATAGCTGTTTCATTAGTTTTAATTTCATTCTCAAATTACTCACAATCCGGAGCACCTATAAGTTTTAACGGTTTACATGATTCGCTGCTATTTGACGGGGCTGGCGAAACTTCTGCGGTGGAAACGGGTAAGGATTGCTTAATGAAAGTACTGCTCGCTAATGGTAATGTAACAGGAACAGTTGTGAAAAAGGAAATTGATAATATTTGCGGTAAAATTGATACAATTATTTTATATGAAAAAAGATTGATTAAAGAGGGTGACATGGTAGTGGCAGGAAAACCTATTTCAACAGAAAAGGATAATGATTTTGTTATTGTACAGTTATCCACCGGAGAAAATATGTTTCTCACCGGGGAACGTGGACTTATCGAAGTAAAGGATTATTGCAAGAATCCCCCTAATGTATATATTACGCTGGGAGCAGGTAAGCTTGGTATCGATTGGAATCCTTTGTTGCCAAAGACACTTATAATTTGTTCAGAAAATGTATGCCTGAGAATAAAAGGAACAGTATTCTCACTTGAAATTGTAAAAGAGGGCGATTTGGTTACGAATATACTAAAGATTTATGAAGGCGCCGTTACTTTCGGGAAAAACATGGAAAGTGAAGCTAACAAGAAAATAGCCAAGAACAATGTTGAAGAAATGAAAAAACTTGCTGAAGATTACAAAAACGGGAAAATCAGTATTGAAGAATTCAGTAAAAAAATGCAGGAAATAAAGGATAGACCTAATGAATCTATGACCGGAGATGAAATAACCGTTAACGAAGGTTTTGAAAGCAGAATTACGGGGACTGATAAACCAACAGACCCTGTGCCAATTGAAGCAAATGAAAAACCCTGGTGGGAAACTAAATAATTTTAAGAGCAGAAAAAAATGAAAAAAATAATAATAGTCTTAAGTTTTATAATTACAGCAAGTGTTTTTTCGCAAAACATTACTAACACTCTTGGCACAAGCGGATTGTTTACTATTAAAGATGCGTCAAATAATTATTTGACCTTAACTCAGTCAACAGGTTATTTGTCATTGAATAATAGTCTTGTATTGCCTAATACAACAAGCTCAAGCGTAGGTATAATATTTAAAGGACCTGATAGATTTCTGCATAATTACGGATCAGGATCAGGTAATACTTTCTTGGGTCTCAACTCCGGTAATTTTACCATGACAGCAAACTGGAATACTGGAATCGGTATTCAGTCTCTTTCAAAACTTACCTCCACCGAGGGAAACACAGCTGTTGGCAGTTTTTCTTTATACTCCACCACTACAGGTTATTGGAACACAGCAGTGGGATATGGTTCTTTAGAATGGAACATCTCTGGCCCTGTAAACAATGCTTTGGGAGTCAATTCTTTATTTAGTAACACGACCGGGAACAATAATACTGCCTTAGGTTCGTTTTCTTTATCTTTTAATACCACCGGTTATGAAAACACTGCTGCAGGGAATTATTCTTTACGAAGTAACAGTCTCGGATATCAAAACACTGCTCTGGGATTGTCTTCTTTATTTTCAAATACTACGGGCACTGAAAATACATCAATAGGATATCAGTCTTTATATTTAAACACCACAAACTCGGGTAACACAGCAGTGGGATGGAAATCGTTATATTCCAGTACCGGCTGGCAAAACACAGCTGTGGGACATCATTCACTGGAATTAAACACCAGCGGAAATTATAACACTGCAATAGGATATAATGCAGGCTCTTTAGTTACAACAGGATATAATCTCACATTAATAGGCATTGATGCCAATCCAACAA
>DASXTZ010000177.1:0-2118 GCA_036505135.1 Ignavibacteria bacterium | reverse complement strand
CTGATTTCATTTTTCGAAAGATTTATTTTTGATACTAAATTAAGGAAGCTTAACTTTTCAATAGTTTTAACTTTACGGACGCTATGCTACATTGCGGTCATATCATTTTCTGTCATCATGGTTTGGGTTGTTCACGAAAGTATTATTAACAGTAGAAGTTTTATTGATACATTAATGACAGATGATTTCAGGCATTTTCTTATAAGGGGTGATTTTCCAACAATACTCCTGTTTGCATTTGTTGTCAGTTTTGTTGCCAACTTTTTCCTGCAGATAAATGATTTGCTTGGAAAAGGTGTATTGCTGAGCTATTTAAGCGGCAGATATCATAAGCCGGTTATTGAAGAGCGATTCTTTATGTTCCTTGACCTTGAATCATCAACAACCATTGCCGAAACCATTGGCCTTGTAAAATATCACCGGTTTATGAATGCATATTTTTTTGATATCAGTGAGCCTGTTGTAGAATCAAAAGGTGAAATTTACCAGTATGTTGGTGATGAAGTTGTTATTAGCTGGAAGAAATCAAGCGGAATAAAAAATTCAAACTGCATTAAGTGTTATTATAAAATTAAAGAAAAGATAGAATCATTGCAGGATAAATATATTAAAGAGTTTGGGTTGCTGCCGGGGTTTAAAGCAGGTATTCATTTTGGCAAAGTTGTGATTGGCGAAATAGGGGACTCTAAAAAGGACATCGTTTTTCATGGAGATGTGATGAATACTGCATCCAGAATACAGGGACAGGCTAAAGTTCTTAACAGGCAGCTTTTGATTTCAGAACAGGCTTTGCATCTGCTAAAGCTTAATGGGCAATATACTGCTGAAAAAATAGGGAAATTTAAACTTAAAGGAAAAGAGCAGGAAACAGAAATCTTTAGTGTTTTACTTTGTCATTCTGAGCAAAGCGCGGAACAATCCCATTAGGGCTAATTTACTTACGGACTTATGAGACCCTTCGCTGCGCTCAGGGTGACAGACGAAACCTTATTTAAAATATTCATAAATCTCATCCTGTGACCTGTGTTTTACCTCAGAGCCGTTCTGGTATTCATTAATCTGTTTTTCATCTATAATCCTTGCCTTAACATTATCCTGCAGCTGTATGCTTATAATATCTTTAATAATTTTTTGCAATGATTTATCATAAACAGGGAAGGCGACTTCAATTCTGCGGCTCAGGTTCCGTTTCATCCAGTCTGCAGATGAAAGATATACTTTTTCATCACCATTATTATGAAAGATATAAAACCTTCCGTGTTCAAGAAATTTATCAACAATGCTGATAATTTTTATATTCTCGCTCAATCCCGGCAGGCCCGGAATCAAACAGCAAATTCCCCTGCATATTATATTTATCTTAACACCTGCCTGGCTAGCTTCATAAAGCTTGAATATCATGCGTTCATCTTCAAGGCTGTTTAACTTTATTGTTATCTCTGCGCGTTTTCCTTCTTTAGTATTATTAATTTCGTTTTCAACAAATGAGATAAAATTTTTTCTCATTCCAAACTGCGCAACAAGCAGGTGCTTAAATGTATAGCCATTTTTTTCTTCCTCAAGGAACTGGAATACTTTGGCTACTTCATATGTCAGCCGTTCATCTGTTGTAAAAAATCCGAAATCAGTATAAATCTTTGAGGTTTTTTCATTGAAGTTGCCCGTAGAAAGGTAAGCATATTTTTTTAGCTCCCCATTTTCCTCCCTTGTTATCAATGCCATTTTAGCGTGAACTTTTAAGCCTGGCAGGCTGTATAAAACCTTCACACCTGCCTTTTGCATATCCTCAGCGCTTTTTATATTTATTTCCTCATCAAATCTTGCTTTAATTTCAACAAATGCGGTAACATCTTTGCCGCGATGAGCAGCTTTAATGAGAGCGTTCACAATCCGGGAATCCTTTGCTACGCGATATTGTGTTATCTTGATCGATTTAACATCAGGGTCTCTAGCTGCTGTGTTAATTGCATCGACAACATAATCGTATGAATGATATGGAAAATAAAAAAGGAAATCTTTTGCTTTTGATGCGTCAAAGAAATTTTTATATTTATCAAATTCATGATTCTTTAAAGGTGCTATTGGCTTATATTCAAGGTCTTTAATGCCGGGATTTGG
>DASXTZ010000176.1:0-5645 GCA_036505135.1 Ignavibacteria bacterium | reverse complement strand
GAAATTTCTTCCCCTTTGGGATTTCCTTCTGAACCTGTTCAAATGTTTTATCGGGAGACTTTGTCTTTACCAACCCCAGCCTGTTTGATAATCTGTGCACATGGGTATCTACCGGAAAAACATCTCTGCCCAGTCCAAAAGCAAGAACACATGATATAGTCTTAGTCCCAATGCCATTATACTTAATTAAATCTTCATATATCTCATCATTGCCAAGCGGCTTTAAGTAATTAAGGGACAGCTCTCCACGCTCATTTTTGAGCCTCGAAAGCAGCCGTTTTATATTTTTTGCCTTCTGGTTTGTTAAACCGCAAATTCTTATTGCTTTTCTTATTTTCGAAAGCGGTGCTTTTAGAACCGAATCCCAGCTGCCAATATCGCTCTTCAAATTCATAAATGCTCTGTAGCTTGTTTTATCGGTTGTATTTTGTGAAAGCATTGTTGCAATTAATACATCCAGCGGGTCTGCCCTGCTTCGTTTGGCATTAACCCCTTGTAAATTCTTCTCCAGGAGGGCAATAATTTCAGTAATTTTTTGCATCTAAATATTTTAAGGAGATAAAATTGGAATAATTGTGAAATTTCAACTTATACTAATTTCCCTTTTTAAAATTACAATATAAGTAATAATTATTAATGGTTTTATTGAGTTAAGCGTTCCTGAAAATGCTGATTCGTTGCAATAAAAAAGTCCGGCCTGGCCGGACTTTGAACAGCAAAATTAAGAATCGGTTAAACGGGTCTTATTTTACTAAGACCATCTTCTTTGTTTCAAAATAATCGCCGGATTTAAGAGTGTAAAAATAAGTGCCGCTTGCAAAATTGCTTGCGTCTACATCTGAATTATAATTACCAGCTTTCAGAAAACCTTCAAAATTTGTTGCAACAAGGTTTCCAAGAACATCATAAATTTTCAGGCTAACATCGCCATCTTTAGGTATAGAAAACTTTATATTGGTAACCGGGTTAAATGGGTTCGGATAATTCTATGAAAGATAATATGCCTCAGGTACCTGGTTATTATTTCCTGATATCCCTACCAGGTTTCCAACAGAAAGCTTCGCCCCTTGTTCTACCGCACTTAAAAACAATCCCTGTACATTATCTTTATAAACAATAATATTAAGATGGCAGTTTTCAGCCACCCATGCATTATCAAGTATAGTGGTTACTGTTCTGCTAATGACCAGGTTTTGATTCCAAGTTCCCGTATTCAGGTTTTCCCCGTTCGGATTGTTAATTACACTTCTTGCAATCCATTTGTGAACATAGTCATTGTGGTATCCGGCGGTTCCGCATGCTGCGTAAAAGTTTTGAGGATATACAACATTGTCCTCGGTTAAAACATAAACAATTTTGTATTGTCCGGTAAGGTCCTGCAAAGCCGTTGCATTTATAGATGTGTTTAGCTCTCTTGTGTTTACGTTGTAACTGCTGTTTGTCAAGGCAACGTTAATCTGGGTATTGGGAGTACCGTTGTACCTGTTTGAGGCATACGATGACCACATATCATAAGTAACCCAAGGATAGCTGCTTCCATTTCCCGGATGATTGGTCCTATCAAATATTCCCGTAGGGTATCCTGCAAAGCCAAGCATGCTCCTGATAGCATTACCGTTAAAATTCTGCCATGGGTCAGTGCTCGCCCCGTGATATGCAATAACTATTGTTTGTGGGTAAGTTACCAGTATTTGTTCTGCAGCCTCGTCCCCGCACGGACACCATCCGCACCACGTCCCTGTACAAAATTCAAGGACCATTTTCCTGGGAGCCGAATATGAAGACCATGTAATGACAAATAAGAACAGAAATACTGTAGAAAATATTTTTGTTTTCATTTTTTATTAAATTTAATTTTCAAAAAATTGCTTAATTAAATAGAAAAAAAGCTGACTTATAATCGACTTTTAAAATTGAAAGAAAATTTATTTAATCAAAGTCATCTTCTTTGTATCAACAAAATTATCGGCTCTTAATGTATAAAAGTAAATCCCGCTTGCAAGGTTTGAGCCATCAAATTCTGCATTATACGTTCCGGCCATCATAAACCCCTCCACATAAGTTGCAACTTCATTGCCAACCATATCGTAAAATTTAAGGCTTACATTTCCATCTTTCGGCAGCGAAAAATGTATGTTAGTTACCGGGTTGAAAGGATTAGGATAATTTTGCGATAGGCTGTAATTTTCAGCAATTTCATTTTCATTATGGATACCTGTAAGAACAGACTCCTTTTTTGTTTGCTGAACATAGCTTTGAGTACCTAAGGAACCTCCTGCTGAAAAATATACAAATACATTTACTCTGCAATTTCCGGCAATCCAGGCATTATCAAGTGTAGTTGTCCAGTTTTTTACTTTTGTTACATTAGGTGCCCAGGTTCCCGTGCTTAACATTTCACCCGTTGCACCGTTAACCATATTTCTAACCGTCCATTTATGAACATAATTGGACCCGCCCGGAATACATACATTATTGTTTACCTGATTATATATAAGATAATCCTCTGTTAGGACAAAGTTTATGTTGCATGTAGTATCAATTTGCCTTAAAGATGTTACATTTGCAGTAACATCCAGCTGGTGTGTTGTTGAATTGTAACTTTTAACTACGTTAATGCTTACCCCCGGCTCCATTAAATTGCTTTGGATTACGACGGGATTATTCCAGCCCGGGTATGTAAGCGGCCCCACTCTTCTGCCAATATAGGCCGTTGGATAACCGGTGTAACCCATCAGACCAATAATATTGTTACCACTAAAATATGAATAGGGATCCTGCCCTGCCGGGCCATGATATGCCAGCACCATTGTGTTTTGGATAATTAATTAATATTTGTTCGGCTGCATCATCACCGCAGGGACACCACTGGCACCATGTACCGGTGCAAAATTCAAGTAAAGCATTATTGCCGGTCTGTGAATACGAATCCTTAGAAAATAAAACCAGCAATAAAAAGAGAACAAGTAAAAAAGTAAATTTTTTCATTTTAAAACCACCCCTAAAAATTTAAAAAATAATATTTAATGAACGTTCAATGAGAAAACAATAAATATAATATAAGGTTTTTTTAAAATAATTAGAATATTAAAAGTTTAATATCCCTAGAAAAATCAAAAAAATACCAATTTTTAACAACTTTTTTTATAAATAAAAAAGCCCGGTTAAATAAACCAGGCTTTAATAAAAACTTAATGTAAATCGGTTTTATTTAATCAGCGTCATCTTCTTTGTATCAACAAAGCTGCTGGTTCTTAAAGTATAGAAGTAAATTCCGCTTGCAAGCTCTGTTCCATCAACCGCAATGTGATAAATTCCTGCTTTATGATTGCCTTCAACAAGTGTTTTTACTTCTTTGCCAAGAATATTGTATATCTTTAATGTTACAAATTCATCTTTTGGCAAATTGAAGTCAATGTTTGTGGTTGGGTTAAACGGATTTGGATAATTTTGTGACAGCCTGTATGAAGATGGAATTTCTCCCGAAATAGGATCTATCCCTGTAAATATCATTCCATTTCTTGCAGTGTTCATAACTGTCTTATCATTATCATTTTGAACAAATGCCATTGTATATATTGAGCTATCCTGCCATGCTGCGTTAATTTTATATCTGAATTCAAAAGTATACGTTCCAGCATTCATTGAAATAGGCGAGCCCTGTGCATTTGGCAGAGCTTTTCTGAAAACATTGCCAAAAACAGTTTCTCCATTTGTTCCGGGAGGTGACTGATAAATAACCCAGCGTTCAACTACCATTACTCTTAATGCGTAGTTACCTGCCGGTAAATTTGTATAATTGGTTAAAGTTACAACTGCCCTATTGGAATCCCCGGCTATCCTTGTATCAACAACGGTAAGTCCTAAAGGTACTGTCTGACCGGAATAGAAATTGTAATAAGTGGTCATATTACTGAATGAAAAAGGAGAGCCTACATAGTTATGAATACCCATTAAGTAGGCAGCCGGCACTGCGTTCACAGAGTAATAGGATACTCTTGAGCTCACCTCTGAAGGATTGTGTAGATACATCGGGTCATTTCCCGGTGCAGGCCACCAAACGTGATATGAGACTGCAGTTAAATTTTCCCAATGGTCGGCAACCCATTGCTTCAGCTGCGGATTATTTGATGCACATGGACCGCAGGTTGAGCTTGTCCAGTTTTCCAGCAAAACTTTTCTTGCTGCTTGTGAATAAATATTAGTATTAAAACCAGCAATTAGGCAGATGAGAGCGATGAAGATAATTGTAGTTCTTTTCATTTTTACCACCTTTTATTAAACTTGAGCTAAATATATAGTTATAATTTTAAAATTTCAACTCTCAATTTATATAACATCTTAATGGAACTTAGGTAGATAAAATACCTTTTTTTTATTAGTTTCCATTGTAAAGGTATGTTAAATTAAGTGTATAAAGTTCCTGAAATTAACTAAGGAGGATAAATAAAAATGGAGGTCAAGCCTCCATTTTTTATAAAAAAATCAATGAGATCCTTCTCGTTCAGGATGACTTCGTCATTTAACCAGTGTCATTTTTTTCGTATCAACAAAATCACTTGCTCTTAATGTATAAAAATAAATTCCGCTCGCAAGATTTGAACCGTCAAATTCTGCTTTGTAGACTCCTGCTTTTACAAACTCATTAAGATAAGTTTCCACTTCGTTTCCAAGCATATCATATATTTTTAAGGTAACATTTCCATCCTTTGGAATTGTAAACTTAATGTTAGTTGTCGGATTGAATGGATTTGGATAATTTTGTTCAAGATTATAAACGTTTGGAGTCTCATTCTGATTTATAATTCCCGTTACACCGGTTGCAGGTATTATCTTCGTCTGCTGGATATAACTATCAGTGCTGATGCTGCTTCCCTGCAGATATACAAAAGCATTTATCTTACAATTTGTTTCAACAAATCCGGAGGGAATAACATAATTCAGAGGAATTGTTACCGATTGATTCTGGTTCCAGCTGCTTGAAACAAGCTGCCCTGTTGTGCCGTTTATTTGACCCTTTACAACATGATGGTGAACATAGTTAGAGCCGCCAGTACAGCTGCTATTGCCTGTTTGCGGGTATACTAAATTATCTTCGGTAATCATTAAATTCAAATAGTATGAGCCGGTCAAATTTTGTAATGCAGTACAAACAACGTCCGCTGTAACTGTTCTTGTCCCTGAATTATAATTATAATTACTAAATGCAATAGAGCAGCCGGGCTGAACCTGGTTTGATTGTATCACTACCTGGTTATTCCATCCGCTTCTGCTTATTATTCCCGTCCGTCTACCTACTACGCCTGTAGGATATGCGTTGAACCCGAAGAGCTGGATCATAGGAAGTCCATAACTTGTCCACGGATCATTGCTTGGCCCATGATAGCCAAGAACCATAGTGTTTGGATAATTCACCAGAATATCATTAATAATTTCGTGGCCGCACGGACACCACTGGCACCATGTTCCGGTGCAATACTCAACAATTGTATTAAAGCCCGTTTGAGCACTTGCATTATTAGGTAGAATTCCTAACAATGCAAACAGAGCAATTACAACTAATAAACGCTTTTTCATTTTGATACTCCCAATTTTTAAGTTTGAAGATATTATTTTTTTAAATTAAGCAATATAAATTATAAATA
>DASXTZ010000175.1:0-2542 GCA_036505135.1 Ignavibacteria bacterium | reverse complement strand
ACTGATGAATCACGGGAAGAAATATTGACTGTTTTCCATATGCTTCGCCAGCAGGCAAAGAAAACAACCCAGCAGCCATATTTATCGCTTTCTGATTTTGTTGCTCCAAAAGATTCCGGTATTATAGATTATGTTGGAGGCTTTGTTGTTACAGCAGGAATCGGAATTGAAGAGTTATTGAGAAAATATGAAAGCGACCATGATGATTATTCTGCAATCTTACTGAAAGCAATTGCAGACAGGCTGGCAGAGGCTTTTGCCGAAAAGATGCATGAGCTTGTCAGAAGAGAATACTGGGAATACGCAAAAGAAGAAGACCTTAATAACGAAGCATTAATTAAAGAAGAATATGCAGGTATAAGGCCGGCCCCGGGTTATCCTGCACAGCCTGACCATACGGAAAAAAGAATATTATTTGATCTGCTTGATGCTGAAAACAATTCCGGAATAATTTTAACGGAAAGTTTTGCAATGTATCCTGTATCTTCTGTTAGCGGATTATATATTTCACATCCGGAATCGAAGTACTTTAATGTGGGTAAAATTGATAAAGACCAGGTTCAAGATTATGCAGAAAGAAAAGAAATGAGTGTTGAAGAAGTTGAAAAATGGCTGGCTCCTATTTTAGCTTATGAAAATGTAGAAATTGTAGGTAATGAACTGTAAATGACTCGTTACGAAGAACTAATATCATACATAAAACCGCTTAAGAAAGTCATTGTAGCTTTTTCAGGCGGTATTGATAGCTATTTTGTATTAAAAGCCTCAATAGATTCATTAGGAAAAGAAAATGTGCTGGCAGTTACGGGAGATTCACCCGCCCTTAAACAAAGTGAAAGAGAGCAATCAATAAAATTGGCTGCATCAATTAAAGCAAATCATAAAATAATTTTCACTCAAGAATTAAACGACCCGAACTATTTTAATAATCCCAATAACAGATGTTTCTTCTGCAAAGATGAGCTTTATGACAAGCTAACCGGAATAAAAAATGACCTGGAATATAATTACGTTCTGGATGGAACTAATTTTGATGATATGAGTGATTACCGCCCTGGTTATAAGGCCTCAAAAAATCACGGGATAAAATCTCCGCTTGTTGACCTAAAGTTTACAAAAAGCGAAATAAGGAATATTTCACATGCTCTGGGTTTGGAAATTTGGAATAAGCCTGCTTCGCCATGCTTATCTTCAAGAATACCTTACGGACAGCAGGTTACCAAAGAGAAACTGGCTATGATAGAAAAGGCTGAAGAAGTCTTGAAATCATTAGGTTTTATGGAGTACCGAGTAAGACATATTGAGATCAATGGTAGTAAAATAAAACTTGCAAAGTTGGAAATTTCTAATGAAGAAATGGAGAAGATTTTTAATAAAGAGTTATTTAATGAAATAGGCGAAAAATTAAGAATAATTGGGTACAATTATGTAACTCTGGACCTTGGAGGCCTGAAATCGGGTTCGTTAAACCCTGAGCGTAGTCGAAGGGTGAACATGCTTAAATAAGACAATGAAATTCATTCCAGGCTGGGTTTATATTTTGAAATGTTCTGATAATTCTTACTATGTAGGCAGCACTACAAATCTTGTGAACAGAATGAATGAGCACATAAACGGTGTTTATAAGGGTTATACATCGAAAAGACTTCCCATAGAACTTGTGTATTCGCAGTCCTTTAACGATATGAGAGATGCAATCAAAAAGGAACAGCAGATAAAAGGTTGGACAAGAAAGAAAAAAGAAGCTCTTATTAACGGAAATATCAAACTATTGAACAAGCTTGCAGTGTGTCAAAATGAGACTAACTATAAGAATTATTTAGTATGAGCGAGTTGAGACGAAAAAAGAATTCTTTATCTAATAGTCCTTCGTCTACGCTCAGGACCCATGACTACATAGATCTTGGTTTCGCAAAATATGACCTTAAGCGCGAGAAAATAAAAGGTTTTCCTGAAGTGATACTTGCGCAGGGAAAAGATGAAAAACATCTTGTTAGTATAGCTTATAATGCTGTTCAAAAAACAAACCGCCTTTTAATTACCAGGGTAAATAAGAAACAGTATTTAGCTCTAAAGAAAAAATTCAGGGGAAGCAAAATTCACCAACCGGTTTATTATGAAACTGCCAGGCTGGTTTACATTGGCAAGGTTCCTAAAACTAAAATTGGTAAAGTTGTGGTAGTATGTGCAGGCACAGCCGACCTGCCCGTTGCCGAAGAAGCCACATTTTCGCTTGAAATATTCGGAAGCAATGTTGTCCGTCTTTATGACGTTGGTGTTGCGGGTTTGCATCGTCTATTGAGCAATGCTAATGTTTTTGAAAATACAAATGTTATAATTGTTGTGGCAGGAATGGAAGGCGCTTTGGCTTCTGTAGTTACCGGGCTAGTTTCGGTCCCCGTTATAGCTGTGCCAACAAGCGTTGGTTACGGTGCATCGTTTAACGGCCTTGCGCCGCTCTTAACCATGTTAAATAGCTGCTCTGCCGGCATTAGTGTCGTAAATATTGATAACGGTTTCGGTGCAGCTTTCCAGGCACATT